>JAGWTK010000104.1 GCA_028876035.1 Bacteroidota bacterium | reverse complement strand
GTTTTTTCTTTAAAGCGGTTTGCAGGCGCGCGATGTCTTTCCGCAGGTCACGGATGCTCATCGGGTTTTCGAGCGGTGAAATGCTGTGTGCAAACTCCAGCTTCTTCAGACGGAGCTGGTCTTCCTTGATACGGGCAGACAGTTCGCCTTCATTCAGCGCGACGATGCTTTTTACGAAATCGATTCTCTTGGACATATTGCTTGTTTTGACAATTATTCAGTTCACAGTGATGGCCGTATTTCCGGCTATCCTTCTTATGCTTCTACATCGCGGCGCGTAACAAAACGCGTTTTGATCGGAAGTTTTTGTGCCGCCAGTTCCATGGCTTCTTTGGCAGTGGCTGCAGGAACGCCATCGGCTTCGAATAAGATGCGTCCGGGTTTTACGACTGCTGCCCATCCCTCGGGGTTACCTTTACCCTTACCCATACGTACCTCAGCAGGTTTTGCAGTAATTGGCTTGTCAGGGAATATCCGGATCCACACACTTCCTTCACGCTTCATGGCACGGGTCATGGCCTGACGGGCAGCCTCAATCTGGCGTTCGGTCATGTGCACAGTGTCCAGTGCTTTCAAACCAAAGGAGCCAAATGCCAGGGTAGTACCCCTTTTTGCATTGCCCTTTACCGGCATCTTCTGTGATTTCCTGTGCTTTGTTCTTTTCGGTTGTAACATTGTTGAAAGCTTTTAGGCTTTTGCGATGAGCAATCAGCTCCCGCTGAATTTATTCTTACCTCTTGTTGCGAATGTTTTAGTTTCTGCCACGGCCACCGCCACCCGGACCTCTTCTGTCGCCACCACCACCGCGGCGGTCATCCCTGCGGTCAGGACGATCGTCTCTCCTATCGGGTCTTCTGTCGCCGCCCGGACCTTCATTTTTACCCCCCACGAAATTGGGGTTCAGGTCACGCTTGGCCAGTACTTCACCTTTACAGATCCATACCTTAATACCAATCTTACCGTAAACAGTCAGCGCAAATACGTTGGCATAATCGATGTCCATACGCAGGGTATGCAAAGGCGTACGGCCTTGTTTGATCTCCTCAGAACGAGCAATCTCTGCACCGCCCAAACGACCGCTGGCTTTGATTTTGATTCCTTCAGCACCCATGCGGAGCGCAGAAGCAATCGCCATCTTGATAGCGCGTTTGAAATTGATACGGTTTTCGATTTGCTTGGCAATCGTATCTGCAACGATCATCGCATCCAGTTCAGGACGGCGAATCTCGAGAATGTTTATCTGCACATCATCTTTACCGGTCAGCTTCTTCAGCTCTTCTTTGATCCGATCAACCTCGCCACCGCCTTTACCGATGATGATACCGGGTTTGGAAGTGTGGATGGTGATGATAAGCTTACCGAGTGTGCGCTCAATAACGATTTTGGAGATACCTCCCTTGTTAATACGCGCATTCAGGTAAGTACGGATCTTTGTATCCTCGATCAGCCTGGAAGAAAAGTCTTTACGGTTTGCATACCAGTTACTTTCCCATCCGCGGATGATACCTAACCTGTTACCAACGGGATTTGTTTTTTGACCCATATCCGTTTTATTAGATGATTAGTTATTTGATTTTTTATCAGCAATTACTTTCGTATCCACAATCACTGTAACGTGGTTGCTGCGTTTACGAACACGGTAGCCACGACCCTGGGGAGCCGGACGCATACGCTTGATGGTGCGGGCGCCGTCTACGAAAATTGTTTTTACCACCAGGCCGGCTTCGTCTCCGTTCTCATTCTTCTGCTTCCAGTTGCTGATAGCAGAGAGCACCAGCTTACGGAGCGGGGTAGACGAGTGCTGCGGGTGAAATTCCAGGAAAGCGATGGCTTTCTCTACATCCAGTCCGCGGATCTCATCGGCCAGCAAACGCATTTTGCGGGGCGAAGTCGGGTAATTTCTAAGTTTAGCTACTGCCTCCATTGTTATAGTCTTTAGTCTTTAGTCAGTAGTCTTTAGTCACAGTCTTCATCGGCTCCCGACTAATGACTATCGACTATCGACTAATTAATTATGCGATTTTTTTGCTCGAGTGTCCTTTAAAGTTGCGGGTAGGAGCAAACTCACCGAGTTTATGACCTACCATGAACTCCGTTACATATACCGGGATGAACTTGTTGCCATTATGTACCGCCAGGGTATGGCCAACAAAATCCGGGGTAATGGTTGAACGGCGGCTCCAGGTTTTGATAACACCTTTTTTCGCCTTTCCCTCATTTACTGCCAGCACCTTTTTTTCGAGGTGTTCTGCAACGTAAGGACCTTTTTTAACTGAACGACCCATTTTATTAATTTGAAAATTGGTAAATGTGAAAATGTGAAAATTCAATCAGCCAACAACTCTTCATCTTTCTGTGCAACTATGAAAACCATTTTCACATTTTCATACTTGCACATCTACACATTTATTTTGCGATTTTCTTACCGTCTTTCCGCTGGATGATCAGCTTGTCGCTGCCCTTTCCTTTGGTACGGGTTTTCAGACCGCGGGAGTACTGTCCGTTCCTGCTGCGGGGCTGACCACCGGAAGCTTTACCTTCACCACCACCCATCGGGTGATCTACAGGGTTCATTGCCACACCGCGGTTTCTTGGTTTGATGCCTCTCCAGCGGTTACGACCCGCTTTACCCATGCTCTGCAGGCTATGGTCGCTGTTGCTCGTTACACCTACCGTAGCATAACAATTGATTAATACTTTTCTCAGCTCACCGCTCGGCATTTTCAACACACCGTATTTTTCTTCTTTGTTGCTCAACTGTGCGGAAGAACCGGCACTGCGGGCGATCTTGCCACCCTGACCAGGCTGCATTTCGATATTGTGCACCATGGTACCCAGCGGCATGTTTTTCAGCTGGAGTGCATTTCCGATTTCAGGTGCTACATCGTCACCGCTGATAACGGTGCTGCCTACCTGCAATCCCTGGGGAGCCAGGATATAACGCTTTTCACCATCCGCATAGGTTAGCAATGCGATAAATGCCGTACGGTATGGATCGTATTCAATGCTGGCTACAGTAGCCGGGATATTCTTTTTGTTCCGTTTGAAATCTACCACACGGTACATTTTCTTGTGACCGCCACCGATATAGCGCATCGCGCGACGACCCTGGGCGTTACGACCAGCGGTTGATTTCACTTTCTCGAGAAGGCTTTTCTCGGGCGTGTCCGAAGTAATCTCTGCATACGCGTTACCGATTCTCCAGCGTGTACCGGCGGTAATCGGTTTGTATTTTTTCAGTGCCATGTATACTTGTTTTTTGCGGAATTTTCAGCTCCGCGGCTATAGTGATAAAATGATTAAACCGCTGCGTACAGGTCAATGCTCTCGCCTTCAGCAACGGTTACCAGTGCTTTTTTGAAAGCCGGCTTCTGTCCTTTGATATAACCTGCTTTCGTAAAACGGGTCTTGCTCTTACCGGGCATTACAGCAGTATTCACATCTACCACGGTAACACCGTAGAAACCTTCCACTGCTTTCTTAATTTCCAGTTTGTTCGCCCTTCTGTTTACTTTAAAAGCGTAACGACGCAGTTTCTCCTGCTGTGCATTGGCTTTCTCGGTCAAAATGGGCTTTATTAAAACTTCAGAGAGTCTCATCTCTTTTCGATTTTTAGTTCTTTACAAATTAGGCAACCGCTTCTACTGATTCTTCCGAAAAAACTTTGGCGGCACTTTCAGTCAATACCAGCACGTTCGCATTTACGATATCGTAGGTATTTACATCAGCCAGCAGCGCACCACCCACAGAGTAAATATTACGCAAGCTGAGGTAGAGTCCTTCGTTGTACTCGGGCGTAACAAACAAAGTCTTTTTGCCTTCCAGCTGCAGTGCTTTCAGAATACCTGCAAATGTTTTGGTGCTGGGGGTATCGATTTTTACATCTTCTACCACGATGATGGCATTCTCTTTTGCTTTGTGCGACAGCGCAGAGATCTTTGCGAGGTCCTTCACCTTGCGGTTCAGTTTGATGTCCCAGCTATGGGGTTTAGGTCCGAAAATGGTACCACCACCTTTGAAGATTGGGTTACGCAGGTTTCCTTTACGGGAGCCACCGGTTCCTTTTTGCTTGTGCAGTTTTTTGGAAGAACCTTTTACTTCCATACGGGTTTTCACCTTGTGCGTTCCCTGGCGCTGTGCAGCCAGGTATTGCTTTACGGCGAGGTAGATAACGTGATTGTTTGGCTCTGTACCAAAAATCTCTTCAGGCAGTTCAACCGAACGACCCGTCTTCTTACCTTTTATATCTAATACGTCTGCTTGCATCGTAATTCAGTTATTAGTTGTTGTTACTTCTGGATGTATACAATAGAACCGATATGACCTGGTACAGAACCGCTGACAAGGATGTAGTTCTTTTCAGCAAATATTTTCAGCACCTTAAGGCCTTTCAGCTTTACACGGTCATTACCCATACGGCCGGCCATGCGCATGCCTTTCATAACGCGGGCTGCATCGGATGAGTTACCGAGTGAACCCGGGGCACGCTGACGGTCGTGCTGACCGTGCGACTGTTCACCCACACCATGGAATCCATGACGTTTTACCACACCCTGGAAACCTTTACCTTTTGTATTGCCGACAACACTTACTTTGTCGCCTTCAGTAAAAACTTCTACGGTGATAACTTCACCTACATTCTTTTCTATTGAATAATCGCGGAATTCGCGGGTAACTTTCTTGGCAGGAGTATTTGCCTTGGAGAAGTGATTCTTTTCGGCGGCGGTCGTGTGCTTGTCTTTCTTATCGCCGAAACCTAACTGCAATGCGCTGTAACCATCGCTGTCTTTGGTCTTTACCTGGGTTACAACATTCGGACCTGCTTCAATAATGGTGCAGGCTGTTTGCTTTCCATCGGGACCGAAGACGCTGGTCATCCCAATTTTCTTTCCAATAATGCCTATCATCGTTATACAGTTTGCGCCGTATGGTTCTAGAGACAATCCGATGATGCTGGCATCTATGGACTTCAATCCCCGTTTACCTACCGACCTTTTCCTTTACTCGTTCTGCACGAAGGAAGTACCGGCAGTAAACAAACCCTGAACGGCTTGTTTATATGTACCCGGCTTTTACCGGGCTGTTGTATCAGAGCTCTTTTCTCCCGCTGCGCGGGATTGAGAGATGACGATTAATTATTACTAAGAACTACTTTTTTACTTCTTCCCCAACCAGGTTACGCTTTGATCTCTACCTCTACGCCAGATGGCAGGTCCAACTTGCTCAGTGCATCTACTGTGCGTGAACTGCTGGTGTAGATGTCCAGCAGACGCTTGTGCGTGCTCAACTGGAACTGTTCGCGTGCCTTCTTGTTTACGTGCGGTGAACGCAATACCGTAAAGATCTTTTTGTGTGTAGGCAAGGGAATAGGACCCGTTACTACCGCACCCGTGCTACGTACCGTTTTCACGATCTTCTCGGCAGATTTGTCTACGAGATTGTGGTCGTAGGACTGCAATTTGATTCTGATTCTCTGGGACATGCGAAAAATCCAGTTTTTTATTGGGGATGCAAAGGTAACGGTCTGGCAGTTACAGCCAAAGAATTTGAGGTATTTTTTTCACGCCGAATGGCGCTTTTTTGAAATTTGCATCCCGGCGATGGCCAAAGTCCGGTCATTGTTTGAACCGAAGCTGTCTATAATTCCCCGGGTTTGCCTGCGGCCAGACGTTTAAGTCCTTTATAACCAATCCAAATTGCGAGGAGCAGTAAAATCGCTGCGATAATAACCGGCATAATAAAACTAAGCAGCGAACCCAGCACCGCCAACAGGTTCTCCCCGCTCGCAACCACCGGGTTTCCCACGCCGAGCGTGGCTTTGGTAGAAAAAAGCCGCAACAGCCCGGTACCCGCATGGATGGTACCTGCGGTGGCACCGCCCGCAATGATGGCCGCTACCCAACGCAATAATTGGTTGCCACCGCCTTCGGGCAAGATAGCAAAGGCCAGTACCGCACCCGCCATTACTGCCAGCGGGGCAGCGATGGCATCGAGTATATTATCCAGAAAGGGAAAATAATAGGCTGCGATCTCAACCAGGGCAGCCGTTCCGAAACAAACCATTGCCGGCATCGACCCCAGCCATTGCATATCGCTTGCAAACTGGTACCAGTGAAAATGCCCGGCCAGCGCGGCCGCCAGCAATGGCACAAACACCCTGAACCCGCAACAGGCGCTGAGGGCGATGCCAAGAGCAACCGAACTGATAATAGTGCTGTCGAACGGCATAGTTGGTACAATCTTTAAAAGCCCCGGGGGTCTGCTGCTAAGTTATTTCTTTTTGAGCGTAACAATCAAGGTAGCAAAACCGGCCTGGTTGGCGTGTTCCACCCGAAAATGATGGGACCCATCCAGGTGAAGCGGTAGTTCACGGTGCGGCGACTCATCGTAAGCGTGGCCCGTTGCCTTCCATTCGTCCAGTACGAGGCTTCCGTCCACGTATACGCGAATTACGTCTTCCCAGCTTACGCCCAGCAGGTAATCGCCTGCCGGCAATTGGGCATCGGCTTCTGCCACAGTCACAAATTGTTCCGTTTTTGGTTCCTTACCTACGCCGGTCCACCAGGCGTAGCGCAGTTCTGAACTGCTGTCGGTTGCTATCGGTACGGTTGCTTCGATCTGGCGCAGGGATTCGGGCTGTTCAACAGGATGCTGACTACTATCGAATCCAAACCATTTGGTGTGCCAGGATAAAGGCAATTCCGCATTGCGGTAATTGAATAACCATGACTTGCCTGCTGCGATCCTGTCGCCCGTTGGGGTTACGATAGTTCCACCTGTGTAACTCAATTCTACCATGACGTCTTCACCCGGCTTATTGTTTCGAACAGTGTAGAGACGACCTGGTACAGAACCAGTATCCGCAGATATTACTTTTATACCGCGCATATGCCTCAATTTCCATCGCCCTGAAGGGCCCAATACTTCAAACTCCATGGTATCGGACGTACCCAATGGATTGGTATTCCACAACAGCGGCGATTGGTAATCGTAAGGTCCCCACTCCAGCATACGAATGCCCGAGCGGGGAAGTACAGCCTGGATCACGGGCGGAATGCCTTCTCCATACACACGTGCCTGCGCGAGGTAGCCGGCATCTGCTTTGAGCAACGGTTTGCTGCGCGCAGTGGCCCGCCTTATATAAGACATAGACAATCCATGCACGCTGGTATCTGTCTTTAACAACTGGCGATTTTGAAAAGTATCATTGTCATCTCCTTTCAGCCCGCGGGTGCGTGCCAAATCAAAGACCAAACGGTTACCCATAAACGCATTCTGAGCGATGGTATAATTGCGGCTGCGCGTATCACGTGTGCGTGCATAACCCCAATCGGCAGGCTGTGAAACCCTGCCCCATAGTTTTACGGCTGTTTTATTTTTGCCAAAAAGGTTGAGGGTAATATAATTGTCCTGGCCATGCTCAATAGCGATGCCGGTATTGCAACCGATAATATCGTTGCCCCTGAACTGTGATTGGTAACTGTAGCCCGCCCATATTCCGTTATCACAACCGATGATTTTGTTTCCGCTGATCACATTCCGGCTAAACGTCACTTCTACCCCGTTGGTAGGCGCGTAGGAGAAATCATTCTGAAGAACGATATTGTCATTGCAGCCGCCGCTGCCACTGTCCATCGTGGTTTGACCCGCCCAGAGGAAAAATCCGTCGCCGGAATGCGTGGCCGAGTTCAGTGCAAACAGGTTTTTGTGGCATTGTTCAAAGACAAGAATGGCCGCCGCATCCTGTCCGCGGTTGTACACTCCTTCGCTGTGGCCGCGCACATTATAGTCGAGCCGGTTGTGGATGACCTGGTTGTTGCTGCTGCGGTACATGCCAATACCCAGACCAGAATTGAAAGAGAAATTATTGTTTGTCACGATGGCACCATCACAGGCTGTCAGCATAAGTGCGCACTGTCCGCCCATCACTACATTATCGCGAATAACAGCGTTGTTACAATGCCGCAGGTAGATCGCTGCACCATACCGCATCCATTCATCATTGTCGTTGTGGTGGTAACTCATCCAGTCGCTGAGATCTTCTTTTCGCTGGGTGCTGTAGAGGCGTTGCCGGTAGTTGTAGCTGAAATCACAATTTTCGATAACAAGGCCGGGAATGTTGGTGGCAGCCAATGCAATTTTATATCCCCTTGCGCGCAGATTTTTGATCACGATATTCCTGCCCGATATAATGCGAATTGCGGTACCAGAATAACGGTCCGGCATTGAATTATTGATATTTCCGTCCAGCAGGACATTGTTGAAATCCACTATAAGGTTATTTCCCCTGATTTCAACGACTGCCTTGTTTTGACTGCTATCTGTATTGAGCTTATACGCGGCTTTTGCAAACTTTACCGAAGCAGAAATTTGCATGCCGTTTGTGATCGACTGTGCCTGGCAAATGAGTGTGCCCGTCAGCAACAATAAGCAGGTTATCCAGCTGGCCAGAGGTGGCAAGCCACAATGATTATTTGACATAAAGTTTGTTTCTGATCATGCTATAGTTAAAGTACTCCAGTATGGCTTTGACCTGCGTTTCTGAACGGCGCGCGACGCTATCTGCCCATGCTCCGCGGCCGAGAAGGTTTTGCTGAAGATGCGGGTCTTTTGTCAAATCGTAGAGATAGGCGGCCTTTTCCTGCGGTTCGTTATAGCCAAAAATATACGGCGAATCAATTGCCTCGTATAAATCGCCGAGTCGTACAATGGCGCTATGCGGTGAAATCGTATCGAAGACCGATTTACCAAAAGACATAAAAGGCTTATCGTAATGAAGCAGGTCAAATATCGACGGTATGATATCCAGTTGTTGTACAGTATGTCTGATGTTGGTGGCCTGCCGGGCGCCGGGCAGGTGGATGAAAATGGGAATTCGGAACGCTTTGTACCGAACCAGGCGTTCGTTGTCGTGCCAAAAAATATTGTGATCGGCGGTAAAAACGAAGATAGTGTTCTGGTACCAGGATTCATGCTTGATGGCATTGAAGAAAAGGCGCAGCGAATAGTCGAGGTAACTCATACTGTTTTCTTCAACTGCTTGTCCGGGTATGGAGAATTTTGCCTTAAGTGTGTCGGGCAGGGTATAAGGAAAATGGGTAGAAATGCTGAAGAGTATGCTCAGAAAAGGTGTTTTGTTTTTTCTTATCTCGCTGGCTGCATAGGGTAAAAAATAATGATCGAATATGCCCCAGTTACCGTCAAAATGTTTTTTGTTACCATAGTCGTCCATTGAATAATACTTTTCGATGCCCAACATGGCTGAAAACTTGGCAAATCCAAAATGATCATAGGGCGCGCCCATAAAGAACTGGCTGCTATAACCTTTTTCTTTCAGCAAATTCCCGATTCCACGAAAACTATTACTGGCGTACCTTGAATAATAAAATGGTTCATCAAAAAACGGGGGAATTCCGGCGAGGATGGCCACAATTCCTTTGTTGGATTCCAGTCCGTTGGCATAGGCGTTGCTGCAGACAATACTCTCCCCCAGCAAAGAGTCGAGAAAAGGTGTATACGCGTGCAGGGAGTCCTGCTTTTCCATATACTCTCTCGCAAAGCTTTCCAGCACAAATACAACCACATTCTTCTTATTGAAGCTATCGCTTGAATGCAATTGCTGAACGGCAGTAAACGGGATACCGGGCGGTGAGGCAGAGAAATAATTTTTTTCCTTCAGAGTGGTTTGCCGGGTTAATATTGAATAGAGAACCGTGATAGTTGAATTCGTCACCAAAGGTTGATAGCCCGCCGGCAGATATAGGAGTGGCGTCGCCGGCATTAGCGGTCGGCTCGAAAAACCCCTTGCCAGAATCCCTGTTGCAAAAATGAAAATCAGACCCGGGAAAAAAGACGACCGAAGGTAACTGCTGTGCGGCGCTGTAGTTGTACGGTGCGTGCGCTCAAAGTACCAAACGCAAAAAACGCAGAGCAGTGAAAACAACAGAAACAGGTACCACCAGGCTTTCCAAAAAGTGCCCAGTGCATGCATTGAACCGCTCATGACGGCAAATAAATCGATGGTACTTCTGCGCAGATTGAACTTGAAATAGGCAAGATCAATAATATTTACAGCGATCATCGGGAGATTGCAGAGCAGGAATAGGACCATTCCGGCCCGCTTCTGCCAGCGCTTCGAAAAGAGCTGTTGGAGGAAAAAATAGAAGATGAAAAAAACGGCGTTCGAATAGAAAATCGCCGCCAGGTCCATGCGCACACCCCAGTAGAAGACGCTTAGTATATCCGTAACCGCCAATTTTTCTGTTTTGAAAAAAGACAGGTAAAACAGGATCCTCAAAAACGAATAAAGCAATAGCAAAAAAGCTACCAGGCGACCTGCATTTTTTAATTTTTGCATACTACGCAATTCTGTTTTGCAGCGGCGATGGCACTATTTATAACCCCTGCTTTTTACATTCACCAGTACAACAGCAATGCTTGGATCCGCCAACAGTCCTTCCAGGTTCCGGCGGTCGAAATAATTACTGAAGGCAATGGACCAGGTAATAATCTTCCTGTTTCTGAAACCATTTTTCATTTTACCCACAAAGCTACTCTCCTGTGACACATATTCGACAGCCGGCGCAAGCGCACGGTCAAAGGCTGTCAGCGCTGCGCTGTCTGCAAATGCAGTCGCAGGAACATGAAAGCTTGTCGTGAACCCGTTTGTTGCAATAAAGTTAGCGGCATCGATGTCGTATACTTCATAAACCAGCCGGTTTCTTATATCTGCTTTTTTACCTAATTCGGAAAGAATAGAGACCGCCCGGGCTGCATTGCGGCTGGTAACGCCCCGCATGTCGAGCCATGCACTGCACGGCTTTTCTGTTTGTAATTCCTGCAGGTATTCCTCCAGGCGCAAGGCGCTTTTTTCAGGTGGATGACATACCCAGAAACAGCCTGCTGCGGAATCAAACATAATATCTGCCTCAACTCCGCTGAACTTTCGCTTTACCCATTTCAGCCTTTCAGTGGAATTGACACGGTGGACCCAAATTTTACTGAGACAACTG
>JAGWTK010000639.1 GCA_028876035.1 Bacteroidota bacterium | reverse complement strand
TCAGCGGATACCTTTTCTATGCAGCCATTTGATAAGGTGTGAAGGATGATCCGTTTGTAAACCCCCAAAGCCCAATCGTAGGGCGGCCGGCCAATTGGCCAATTCATCGTGAGACTGTATATCGGGCCAAACCGCGACTTTATTTTGTAAGGCGGCTTTTATCAATTCGGGAGTGTATGCATTCCAATTCCCATCAAGAATCGAACAGGGTGTTCGATGGAGATATTGGTGCAGGCTTTCGGGTGTTCGGACTGAATCGGGCAGACTTACCATCAGCGGCATCGCCGGTGCCACCCCTCGCCATTCGGTAAACTGCGCTGGCGTATTGATGTAAACGATGGTATGCCGCTCCATTTTATACTTCCGGATAAGCGCATACGCTTTTGCTGCATCAGCATCTTTAAAGTCGAGGTAAATATTGATCTTGTTCCGGCAGGCAGCCAGTATCGCTTCAAACGATGGAATGCCCTCGTGTGTGAACGATCCGTTTCTGGCGTTGCGTGTGCACAATGGTTGTATTTCTGCCAGTGTCAGTGTACTGATCAATCCATGGCCGTTCGTTGTCCGGTCGACCGTGGCATCGTGCAAAATCACCAATGCGCTGTCTTTAGTGGTTCTCAGATCAACTTCCACAAAGTCCGCGCCTGCAGCAATTGCCCCTTTCGTAGAAGCCATCGTGTTCTCCGGCGCGTCCAGGTGTTCGCCCCTGTGCGCAATTACCACGAACCGGTGTTTCAAGACCGGTAGTGCTGTTCTTCTTGGTTGGGCAACGGAAAAAATTGAATTGCCAGGCAGTATCAATGTGATCAGCAAAAGTATTTTGCAAAATTCCATTTGGTTTCGGGTTATGGTATTGCCAGCTGGTATTGCGTACGACGACCAGCTATATTTGATCGTCCCACTTAATAAAAAGATATGGCGGATGCCGGGCACTATGAACTTTGAACAATAAACCAGGAACTGCCTTAGTCCGACTAACGACTTGGGACTAAGAACTAAGGACTGACGACTACTGCTGCATCCCCCGACCATTACTCTGGTAGCAACCGATGTCTTTTCCCGGAGGCGTGATCTCTGTTGCGCCATATAACGCATCTACCGGTACATCGGCCCTCGGAGAAAAACCTGTGTATCCCGCACCGATACAGGGAGACGTTGGTTTCAATGCGAAATTGTAACTGCCCACTACTGCAATATCCGCCAGTTTCAATCCGGCGGGCAAAGGCACGGGTGCGTTGATGAATTGCGGATTATTTGCACCCACAATGGCCGCCGGTGCGGTGTAGGTATCCCCAACTTTCCAACCCGCGGGCAGATAAGTAGAGGGTTTCGGTACGTCCGTTTCCTGGGGCTGGCTGATCGCGGTGCTCACGGACAGCGAAGGAATGAACTGGCTGGCCACGGATACTGAATCGGCATAATACCAGTTATAGCCATAGCGAAGGTTAGCGGTATCTGCAATAGGATTGTTCACCACGCGTAATCCGAACTTGCAGTTAACGATTAGGTTATTGTAGGCCATACCGCCAGCGCCCTCTTCAAAATTGATCGAGCCGCCGCGTCCGGCAGCTGCACGCCGGAAGCCACAATTAACAATCGTATTGTTATACATACGTACGTTCGAGCCGGGCACGCCGGGTGCCACATTGATATTGGAAAGTTTCGGTCCGTTTGTTGCCATGCCAATGCAGAGGTTATAGGCAAAATCACCAATCGTTCCTGCTTTTGCATTCATTGCTTCTCCCCCGGTAAAACCACATTTCTCGAACACGTTGCGCATCACGGCTATTTTTCCGCCATTGATCCGCCAGGGATCATCTACACTTCCGTAGATCCAGGAATCTTCCAGCACAAATATGCCGTTGGGGTTAGCGAAGTACAAAGGATAAGGACTGCTGGCGGAGGTGAATGTTTTCATGGCTGCACTTATGGTCGCGCCACCAAATTCAACCCGTGTCCATTTAAAGATCATTTTTTTGCATTGCGGTGCGCCGATAATACCTGTCCATTTCCCTTTCAAGGCTGGGTCTTTGGTTGGATCGGCGCCCAGCTGATCAGTCTTTGTTACGCCCGGGTAGGTGATCAAAACCGGGTTTGCTTTTGTACCCAGGCAGAGCAATACGCCCTTTACACCCAATCCAACAGGAACACCGGCAGAC
>JAGWTK010000103.1 GCA_028876035.1 Bacteroidota bacterium | reverse complement strand
TGGTTTTCGGCGCCTGCAATGGCAATACGAAAATCCGGTCGAAATGGTTGGTTTATACCCAAATTACGAATGTTTTACAAGACCTGTGCCTCATCGTTTACAGGCGTGCTGGTTTCTGCCACCGGATGTCCGGCAGGTTCCTGTTTCCTGAAGAAGCGTTTTTGAAACACCAGGATGGCGATTACACCGGCCGAGATAGCCGCATCGGCGATATTAAAAACCGGGCTAAAAAAGGTAAACCTGTCGCCACCGATCACGGGCAGCCATTGTGGAAATTGTTTGTCTTTGATGATGGGGAAATACAGCATGTCCACCACCTTACCGTGCAAAAATCCTGCATACCCTTTTGGAGGGAATAAGGTCGCCACGTGAAAACGGGTACTCTCATCGAAGATCATCCCGTAAAACATACTGTCGATCAGGTTGCCAAGCGCACCCGCAAAGATCAGCGCCGCACACACGATAAAGCCGCGGTGGTATTTGCGCGCAATAAACCCTCTTAAAATAAATACACCCGCCACCACTGCAACCAGGCGGAATAGCGTTAGAATTATCTTACCCCACATACCACCCAGCTCCCAACCCCAGGCCATGCCGGAATTTTCTACAAAATAAACCTGGAACCAACTTCCGCCAAGCGGACGTATACCCCTGTCGTAGGGAGTTAGCATGGAATGGTATTGATCCCAATCCTCACTGAGGGGCATATGCGTTTTCACCCAAATCTTTACTGCCTGGTCGATAAACAAAATCAACAGTACGAGCAGGACAATATTTCTTCCCTTCACCAGATTTTTTTTAGTTGGCAAATATAATGGTTTCGCTTCCGTCAGCCGAAACCCCTGAGCGCGTTCTATGCGTCGGTCAATGTCTTCGCAGACCTGTTTACACTATTCCTCAAAATACACCCGTTTCACCCGCTGTGAAACGCCCGTGAGTATTTCATACGGAATCGTTTGTGCCCATTCGGCTACCTGCTGAACGGGTAAAGCATCTCCAAAAACGATCACTTCATCGCCTTCTGCCACCGCACCAGCGTCTGATGCATCTAGCATGGTCATATCCATACACACGGTTCCCATAACAGGTGCAAGTTTACCATTGACCAGCATCTTGCCTTTACCATTTCCCAATCGCCTCGGGTAACCATCGGCGTAGCCTAGCCGGACAGTAATGAGCGTCGTATCTTTTTCCACCACCCCCTTCCTGCCATACCCAACCGTGTCGCCTTTCTTCAGGTGTTTTACCTGGGCAATCGTTGTTTTAAGCGTGGATACTTCCGTTAGTTTCAAACGTCCGCTCGCAGCACTATCAATTCCGTATAAACCGATGCCCAGCCGCACCATATCCAGCTGCAGTGAAGGATAACGAATAATGGCGGCCGAGTTCGCTACATGCCGGATGAAAGAATAGCCCAGTTGTTGTTCGAGCTGATTAGCCGCCCCCAGGTAGCGATCCGCCTGTTGCATCGTAAAACTTTCGCTGCCTGGATCTTCACTCGAAGCCAGGTGGGTAAATACAGATTGTACACGACAGCGGCCCTGGCTCAGTCTCTTACCCAAGTCAACAGCGTCACTGGTGTCGAAGCCAAGACGGTTCATTCCGGTTTCAAGCTCAATATGTACCGGGAATGCGTTTATACCTTCTTTTTCAAGGTGTGCCTCCAGTGCATCCAGTAAAGCAGATGAATACACGTCCGGCTCCAGCTGGTACTGCACCAATGCGTCAAAGCTGGTGGTTTCGGGATTCATCACCATAATGGGCAAACTAATGCCTGCTTTGCGCAGCTCCACGCCTTCATCAGCATAAGCCACCGCGAGGTAATCCA
This sequence comes from Bacteroidota bacterium, assembly GCA_028876035.1. Lineage (GTDB taxonomy): Bacteria > Bacteroidota > Bacteroidia > Chitinophagales > Chitinophagaceae > JACMLD01. Next base: position 9,250 of record JAGWTK010000103.1, on the reverse strand, counting down.
CTTTATGAAACTGCAGCAAACCCGCAATTTCGTGGGTTCCGCTTCCGTAGGATGCCGCTTTCACCATGGCCATGATCCTGGTTTTTGGGGAAATCACCTGCTGGTATTGCTGCAGGTTATGCACCACCGCGCTGAGGTTTATTTCGAGAATGGTCTGGTGAATCTTTTGTTCGAGCAAAGGCAATAGCTGTTCAAATGCAAACACCCTGGCACCTTTGAGCAGGATGGTCTCGTGCTGAAATTTGAGCCGGTAGAAATCTCTTCTGAACGCATTGGTGTCGGGATAAAACGTTGTTTCAATGCCTGGCAGCTGGTTGAAGAGCACCTGCTGCCTTGAGATATGCGGACCGATACCGATCAACCGATCGATTTTTTTCTCCTGTAATGCAGCGGCCACTTGTCCATACAATTCTTTCGCGGTTTTCCCACTTTCAGGAATATCGGATAATATCACTGTCTTCCGTGCATGTTGCTGCTGTCTCGCCAAAAAATCAAGTGCAATGCGCAGCGAACTCATATCGGCAGAATAGCTATCGTTGATCACAGCGCAGTTGTTGATGCCTTTCTTCAATTCAAGTCGCATCGCCACCGGTGCCAGCTGACGCAGTTTTTCCTGTATCCTGCGATGATCCATTCCCAGCAGCAAGAGCGTACAATAACAGGTAAGCGCATTCTCAATTGAAGCATCATCGGTAAAGGGGATATCGAAAGAAATATCCGTATCGTCCACAACAGCCGAGACATAGGTGTTGCGTTCATCTTTCAGCATGGAGCCAACACGCAGGCGCGCTTCTGTCTTCGTACTCCAGGTGAAGACATCTATTTTATCGCCCGGTGATTTACGCAGATTTTGCACCAGCTCGGCAACGCCTTCATTGATCTCAGGGTAGTCGCTGCAATACACCAATGTATTTACATGCCGGAACAACTGCAGCTTTTCACGCACTTTCTGGCGCATGTTCAGAAATCCTTCGCTGTGCGCCTCCCCGATATTGGTGAAAATACCGATGGTTGGCTGGATCACTTTCTCCAGCCGATCCATTTCCCCTGCCTGTGAGATTCCTGCTTCGAAGATGCCCAGCGTGTGGTGCGCCGCCATTTGCCAAATACTCAGGGGTACACCGATCTGGGAATTATAGCTCTTGGGACTTCGCACGATCGAATACTGTTCTTCCAGCAATTGGTTGATCCATTCTTTTACGATTGTTTTACCGTTGCTGCCGGTAATGCCGATGACCGGGTAAGTAAACTGTTTGCGGTGAAAGGCAGCCAAATTTTGTAAGGCCTGCAATACATCATTAACCGCGATACAATTGCAACCGGCTGGCAGGGGAACATCGGTACCCGCTGTTATGATAAAATTGGTTACACCTTTCGCTGCGAGCTCATCTAAAAAAGAATGCCCGTCACGGCGCGGACCCTTCAGCGCAAAAAAAAGGGAGGTTTCCGGGAACAGGGCCTTCCTGCTATCGGTCAGCAAATGTTCAATGCTGGCAGTACCAGCCTGCTGGATCCATTTGCCTTTTACAATGCCCGCTATCTGCTCAATGCTGTACAAGGGTTGTTATTTTAAGCTGCTTCGTCGTCTTTGTCGGCTACCTGCACCGAGTAGATGATCGCGCCTGCCAGGCAAACGACGATCACAATCAGCGATATATATACAGGTATATGAATATCGATGTATTTAATCTCTGCCAGCATCTTCAGCCCGATAAAAACAAGCACAACGGCAATACCCTGCTGGAGATGACTGAACTTATCGACGGCACCCTTCAGCAGAAAAAATAAGGACCTCAATCCCAGTACGGCAAAAATATTGGAGGTATATATCACCAGCCGATCCTGCGAAATCGCAAAAACTGCCGGAATAGAATCCAATGCAAACAACACATCAATGGTGGCCAGCATAATGACTACTACAAATACCTTCGTGTACATGCGCTTACCATTTTGCCTGACGGTCATGTGTACACCGTTCTCTGCATTGGTAAGCGGAAAGAACCGTTTCAGGAATAAGTACACCTTGTTTTGTTCAAGGTCAACCTCTTCATCCTTTTTCGCCGTAAACATTTTTACACCGGTCACCACGAGGATCACGCCGAAGATGTACAGTATCCAGCGGAAGCGTTCCACCAGCTCTATGCCTACTGAAATAAAAAGAATGCGGAGCAGGATGGCCATCATGATCCCAATCAGGAGTACCCTGGCATAGTGCTTTTCTTTGATGCCAAAAAAACTGAAAATAAGAATGAACACAAAGATGTTGTCGATACTCAGGCTCCATTCCATCAGGTAGGCACTCAGGTATTCTACCGCGTGTTCGTGTCCCTGCTGAAACGCTACAAACACCCCAAATCCCAGCGCCAGCACTACCCAAAAAATGGTTTGTAACAACGCCTTTTTGGTAGAAACGACCGCCGATTTCTTACTTAGCAGGCCAAGGTCGAAAATAAGTGCCAATACCAAAGCAATTCCAAACACCAGATAAGTTACCTGCTCGCTGTTCATTGATTTTTATATGACTGTAAAGATAGTAACGAAAGAGGGCTGCCCCCGCGCAGTATCGTCCTTAACACCGCTTTAATGGCGGCTGTATTTCCGCCTGCGCAGGAATTGAAACAAGCCTCCGCCGAGTACTACCAGCAACAAAGGCACCAGAATATTGATTACCTGCCATTTGGTTTTACCTGCTTCCAGCTTCTTTTTGTCGAGCAGGCGCAGCGTTATATCCTTGCCTCTTGTTTCGAGTATGCCGGAATTATCGACGAGGTATTCAACGCAATTCATAATAAATTCTGCATTGGCATAGGTATAGCGAAAGGCTGGGTAAGCTTCGGGAACACCCATGTGCAACGGACCGTCGTTTTGCGTTACCAGGTTCAACGCAATATCTCCGTCTGAAATGACTATCACTTTGCTGCCTTCCGGCGATTGCTGTACAAAAGGCTCGCCGGCTGCATTGAGGCGGTCGCGTTCCGCTGTACCCAGGCGGTTCGCATACAGCGAACTGAACCTGCCCTCCAGTAATACCGCAATGGGAATGTTCCCGCCCGTAAACTTGCGCAGGTCTTCTTCCGTTTGAATGCTGTTGTAGCTTACGATCGCAGGGGTAGCAAGGCGACGGCTCTCTGCAGACGTTGCCAGTAATATCGTTTTATTAACCCCCGGCGATTCCACGGTATCGATGCTATTGGGAAATTGTGCCACTACATAGTCGAGATTTTTTGCAATCGGATGTCCGTTGTAATTGGTCAGAAGAGGGAAATAGGGCCAGGCCAATGGTTGCACCTGGGGTTTTCCGCCGGCATCGCCCACCACCGTGGCAATCTTTGCACAGGTTAAATCCTGCACCAGGTCCTGGTTGATGCGCACACCGTATTTAAACATCAGGTCTTCAATCTGCAGGTTTCGATCAAAGGCTACAAACTGGTTTTGTGAGCGGCGCAAACTATCCAGTTCGGCATACAACTCGTCCACCATCCATAATAGCTTGCCGCCATGCATCAGGTACTGATCCAGTTTAAGCTTTTGTTCTTCCGTAAACTTCTGCACGGGTTTGGCGATAACCATCGCACTAAATACCGATGGTATTACCGGGAAGCTATCGATGTTAAATATGCGAAAAGCATAGTTTCTTTTGAGGTTGTTACCAATGAGATCGTATACATTGTAAGACAGCGGTTCCCCGTTACCCGTGAGGTAACCAATAAGCGGCACCGTGTCTTTGGTAATCCGGTGAATAGCGTTGGCAAATTTGTATTCAAGTGTAGCTTCCACGCGGTTGATGGAACTTTCGTCCAGGCCGGAATTCTGCCCGGCCAGCAAATCAACGGCTATCACGCGGTCTTTAAAACTCACCAGCGCACCCGGCACTACCTGTCTTTGCTCTTCTCCCTCACCTTCTTTCACCTGCGCATTGATGGTATATGGCTTCACGCCTAGACGCGCCAGTGAGTCAAGAAAGATCGCTTTAGCAGAGTCTTCCAATCCCGCTCCTGCTTTCTGGAAACTGTAACGGATATTGCTCTTACCGGCCTCTTTGAATTCCTGTAACAGTTCCCGCGTTGTATTGCGGAGTTTTTTGAAGTCCTTGGGCAGTTCCCCGTCAAGAAATACCGTTACGTTCACCTGTCCGTCAACCGCGCGCAACATTTTTGTAGTAGCGGCAGATAACGTGTATCGCTTCTCAGCAGTTAAATCGGCCCGCAGACCGCTGAAGGAAACAATATAATTCAGCAATACCAGCACGACAAGCAGGAGTACCCAGCCGTATTTTACCGATAGCAACTTTTTCATCGGGGCAGGCGTTTTAGGAGATTACGTTGGGTAACCAACAAGAAGAAAACGATAATGCTAATGAAGTAAATCATATCCCGCAGTTCAATGACGCCGCGGCTAATGCTGCGGTAATGAAAATCGATGCCCAGCATTTCAACATAATAATCCGCACCCGAGGCCAGCCCGGGGATACGGCTGATGGCGTTAAATCCCGCATAAAGCAGGAAACAGGCGAAAGCACTTATAATGAATGCCACCACCGCGTTGTTGGTGACACTGCTGCAAAACACGCCGATGGCAGTGAACACTGCTGCCAGCATGAACAGCCCGATATAAGAACCGATTGTTCCTCCCACATCAATTCCGGCATTGGCAGCACTGAGAGATTGAAGACTGAAAGCATAAAGGACGGTGGGTACCAGTGCAAGTGCTACAATCATCAAACAGCCGAGGTATTTACCCCAGGACAGTTGCGCCTGGCTGATGGGACGTGTTTGTAATAACTCGTAGGTGCCTCCCCGAAATTCATCCGCAAAACTCCGCATGGTGATGGCGGGCACCAGGAAAGTGAGAATCCAGGGCGCCAGTTCGAAGAACTTATCGAGGGTAGCATAGCCAAAATCGAGCAGGTTACTGTCGGGGAATACAAACAGGAAAAGCCCGTTCAGCAGTAAAAAAACAGCGAGGGCAATCATCCCGGTCAGGCTGCTGAAGAACTGCCGGAACTCTTTTTTACAAACAGGCCACATGCGTCAAAAATACTGCTTTAGCCGGATGTTTAACCGATGAATTCACGGGGTTTGTCCGGTTGATTGAAAAGCCAGTTTCCGCAATCTCAAATTCAATTGTTATTTGTAAATTGGGCTTCAATCCAATTTTACAACCGAAACGGAATGGCATTAAAGATTATCGATCACGGTAGCCGGGAGTACGAGCAAATGGTGCAGATCCGAATGGATATCCTGCGCAAGCCGCTCGGCCTCAATTTCACACCCGAAGAACTGGAAAAAGAAAAAGAGGAAGTATTAATTGGTGCTTTTGAAGACGAGCGCATCCTGGGTTGTTGCATGCTCATCAAACAAGAACCCGGTACCGTACGCCTGCGCCAGATGGCCGTCATGAACAATCTGCAGGGAAAAGGCATTGGCCGCGCACTCATGAACTTTGCTGAAAACATCGCCCGCGACCTTGGCTATAAGAAACTCGTCATGCATGCCCGTAAAACCGCCACCGGCTTTTATGAAAAGCAGGGCTACCGCATCAGCGGCGAAGAATTCACCGAGGTGACAATTCCACATTATGTGATGGAGAAAACACTTTAGTTCTAAGTTGTACGGGCACGGCAGTAAGTACGTGCACGCTTCGTTGCGTGTGCGTTTATCGCGGAAAACAGCAAAATTCCCTTAGTAACAGCGCATTCTTCTTTTGTCATAACTTTGGGGATTGGAATCCACTAACAGCTAACAGCTAACAGCTAACAGCTAACAGCTAACAGCTAACAGCTAACAGCTAACAGCTAACAGCTAACAGCCAACAACCAGCAGCCCATTAGCACATTTATCACATCTGTCACATTACCACATTAGCATGCATTCTCTCTAAGAACGCCCGCATATCTTCCATCGATTTAATATCAGCCACAACAAGCAAAAACAGTTTTCCCGCTTGTTTGAGTTTCGCTTTGTTGGTGTGCTTCTGCAGGAAGGACAATGTATTTTTAAAAATATCGGATTCGAAATAGGGAGAATCGGGCCGGTTGATAAAATAACAGCGCAGGGTTTCGTCTTTCAAACTCATTTTCTCAAAGCCCAGGTCTACCGCGAGCTTACGGCAACGTACGGTTGTAAATAAATCTTCCACCTGCGGGGGCACCGGCCCGAACCGGTCCGCCATCTCGGCGTGAAAATCCAGCAATTCCTGTTCTGTTTCGCAGTTGTCCAGCCTTGTGTACAACGACAAACGTTCGGTGATGCTTTCTACATAACTGTCGGGAATCAGGATTTCCAGGTCGGTATCAATCGTACAATCCTGTACAAAATCTTCCTGTTGCTGGATTTCCTGTTTGAAAACTTCACGGAAAGAAGTTCGCTTCAGCTCGCGGATGGCTTCGTCCAGGATCTTCTGGTACATCTCGAAACCGATCTCCGCCATAAAACCACTTTGTTCACCACCCAGCAGGTTGCCTGCACCGCGGATATCCAAATCGCGCATCGCAATCTGGAAGCCGCTTCCGAGTTCGCTGTGCTGTTCGAGGGTTTGTAAACGTTTGCGCGAATCTGCGGGCAGGGTGCTCATGGGCGGCGCCAGCAGGTAACAAAAAGCTTTCTTATTGCTTCTTCCCACACGGCCGCGCAACTGGTGCAAATCGCTCAGTCCAAACTGGTGGGCATTATTAATGATGATGGTATTCACGTTCGGTATATCCACACCACTCTCCACGATATTCGTACAAATCAGCACATCGTATTGCTGATTGATGAATGCCATGATGCGTTCTTCGAGTTCATGCCCCTCCAGTTGTCCATGCGCGTAGCCAATGCTCAGGTCCGGGCACAAACCCTGTATCAGTCCGGCCATTTCGGCGAGCCCGTGCACCCTGTTATGAATAAAGAAGACCTGTCCTCCCCTTTCCGTCTCATAATAAATCGCATCGCGGATAAAATCCTGGTTGAACACCGCTACCTCTGTCTGGATTGGCTGACGGTTGGGCGGCGGCGTATTGATGATGCTGAGATCACGCGCACCCATCAAACTAAACTGCAGCGTTCTTGGGATAGGCGTTGCCGTTAGCGTAAGGCAATCCACGTTGGTACGAAGCGTTTTGATCTTTTCTTTCGCCGCTACCCCAAATTTCTGCTCTTCGTCGATCACCATCAGTCCTAGATCCTTGTACTTTACTTCCTTCCCCAGCAGCGCATGGGTTCCGATGATGATGTCTACTTTCCCTTCTTCCAGCCGCTTCAGCGTTTCCTTTTTTTCTTTGGATGATTTAAAGCGGTTGAGGTAATCGACCGTCACCGGGAAGTCTTTCAAACGTTCGCTGAATGTTTTATAATGCTGAAAGGCAAGGATGGTAGTTGGTACCAGCACCACGGCCTGCTTACCATCGCAACAGGTTTTGAAGGCCGCCCTTACGGCAACTTCCGTTTTACCAAATCCCACATCACCGCAAACCAGGCGATCCATCGGTGACTCCTGCTCCATATCGCGTTTCACATCTGCCGATGCCTTGCTCTGGTCCGGCGTATCTTCATAAATAAAAGACGCCTCCAGCTCGGTCTGCAAATAGTTATCGGGCGTATGGGCAAATCCGTGCTGTGCCTTTCGCTGCGCGTAGAGTTTGATGAGATCGAAGGCAATCTCTTTGACTTTGTTCTTGGTTTTTTCCTTCAGCTTATTCCATACATCACTGCCCAGTTTGTTTACGCGCGGCACGGTGCCTTCTTTTCCTGTAAACTTGGCGATTTTATGCAGGGAATTGATATTAACGTACAGGATATCGCTGTCTTTGTAGATGATCCTAACGGCTTCCTGTAAACGCCCGTTGGCCTCGATCTTCTGCAACCCGCTGTATACACCCACCCCGTGATCGATATGGGTAACATAATCACCCGGCTGTAACTCGCGCAGTGTGCGCAGGGTAAGCGCCTTATTGCGGTTGTACGCTTGTTTTACCCGGTATTTGTGGTAGCGCTGGAATATCTGGTGATCGGTATAACAAACAATCTTCAGATCATCATCCACGAATCCGCGGTGAATAGAAACGGGGACCGGTGTAAGCTGTATTTCGGCTTTTAGATCAGTGAAGATGGTATGCAGTCTTTCCAGCTGCTTGGGATTTTCAGCAAATAACCAGATGCTGTATTTCTTAGCCTCGCGTGCTTTGAGGTCTTTGATCAACAACTCGAACTGGCGGTTAAAGGCAGGCTGCTCCTTTGTATTGAACTCCACCTCATACAAAACAGCACTGGAAGCCTGGCGGCCAAACTCCACCCGGTGCTTCGGCGCGAGCTCGCGTTCAAGTGCATCGGCCCCGATGAAATCGTCTTCATCGAGCTGCTTTTTCTCCATCTTATCTTCATCGTCCGCAGGCGGAGCCGAAACGGTATTGTTTTTTACCAGGTCCATGAACAAAGCCAGGTCTTCTTCCTGCTGGAGAATGCGTTCGCGGATAAAATCCCAATCCTGCAGCCATACCACTGTATTATCCGGTAGAAAGGCAGGGAACGAAATCTTCTCCCCCTCTCCCAATTCTGTTTCCACATTGGGAATGATCGTTACCTGCAGCAACTTGCGTTCGCTCAGCTGCGTTTCAGGATCAAAAATGCGGATGGAATCTACTTCATTGCCAAACAGCTCCACCCGATACGGCTTCTCATTGCCGAATGAGTAGATGTCGAGAATACCTCCTCTCACCGCGTATTGTCCCGGACCGTACACAAAATCGGTGCGGTTAAATCCATACCCATCCAGCTGTGCGTACAAGGCAGGCAAGTCCAGCGTATCCCCATTTTTTATGAGGATGATGTTCTTCGAGATCGTTTTTGGCAACACCACCTTTTCAAAAAGCGCCTCCGGATAGGTAACAATGATCTTTTTATTGCCACCCGCACTCAGGCGGGTAAGCGCCTCCGTCCGCAGCATCACATGTGAGGGATTCAGTAAACGGAAGTTCTTCTTGTTCTTAAAAGATGCGGGAAAGTAAAACAGGTCCAGTGCATCCGTGAGGTTCTCCAGTGTATTATGGAAATAAGCCGCTTCTTCTGCATCGTTCAATACCACCAGATGGTTTAGCTGTGCACAGGATGGGTGTTGAAAAATGGCTGTTACCACAAACTGGGAAGCACTGCCATGGAGATTTTTAAGAAAGACCTGTTGCGGCCTGGACATAGTTATCCTGTCCGCAATCGAAAAAATGCGGGAATCTTTGCCATACAATTCCAGCAGGGCGTTCAAATTCATGAAGGGCGCA
>JAGWTK010000102.1 GCA_028876035.1 Bacteroidota bacterium | reverse complement strand
CAAAGAAACTGGCGGTTTGTACAAATACGCTGCGGGGTATGGGTTGTTCGAATCCTGGTTTTATCCATTCCAGGTACCAGCTGCAGAAATCATCCCAAATTAATGAATACGCTGTCTTCAACGCCTCGCTGATCCTGAATTGTTGCATCAGCTGTTCCAGTTCTGCTTTCACCTGCTGCAAGCGGCTGTTGAACCATTCCCCTGCGAATAACTGCGCGGCGCTGGCAGATTCTTCGTTGATGCGCATTTCCCAGCCTTTCACCAGTTTGAGGGCGTTCCAGAGTTTGTTATTGAAAAATTTTCCCTGTTCCAGCGAAGACTCATCGAACAGTAAATCATTACCAGCCGGCGATGAAATCATAATTCCAAAGCGAACGGCATCTGCACCGTAATCTTCGATGAGCTTCAGCAAATCCGGACTATTCCCGAGTTGCTTGCTCATTTTTCTGCCCTGTTTGTCGCGTACCATACCGGTGAAATACACATCACGGAATGGCAGTTGTCCGGCAAACTCATAACCGGCCATGATCATCCGGGCCACCCAGAAGAAGATAATGTCTTGTCCGGTTACCAGCGTAGTAGTAGGGTAGTAGTACTGAATGTCCTTGTTGCCGGGATTGCTCAAACCCCTGAACACTTCCATCGGCCAGAGCCAGGAAGAGAACCAGGTATCGAGTACATCTTCATCGCGGGTAAGCACGGCTGAATCACCCGCTTGTTTTTTGGCCTCTTCTTCGGACAGCGCAACAAAACAGTTGCCTTTTTCATCGTACCAGGCAGGAATTTGTTGTCCCCACCACAGCTGGCGGCTGATGCACCAGTCTTTGATGTTTTCTAACCAATACGTATACGTGTTCTTTGTTTTAGCAGGGTGAAAACGAATCTCGTTGTCCACTACTGACTGCAAGACCTGCGGATGTTTGGCGAGAAAGGCCTTCATGTTCACGAACCATTGTAAGCTGAGTCTCGACTCAATGACTGCGCCGGTTCTTTCACTGGTACCTACTTGTCCTTTATAATCTTCTGTTTTTTCGAGCTGGCCCAGTTGCTGGATATCTTCCGCGATGAGTTTCCTCAGTGCGAACCGGTCCTTGCCGTTGTAGGAAAGTACTTGTTCAGATGGATTATCAGCGCCGAGGTCTTCTGTAGTAAAACGGCCTTCTGCGTCCAGGGTGTTGATGGCTTTCAACTGGTGTTTCCGGCCCAGTTCGTTATCGTTTTTATCGTGGGCAGGAGTTACTTTCAATGCACCGGTACCAAAATCGGCGGCCACGTATTCATCTGCCATGATGGGAATGCGCCGGTTGATGATCGGAACGATCACTTCCTGTCCAACAAAAGGCTGGTACCGTTCGTCTGCAGGGTTCACGAATATCGCCACATCACCCAGTATGGTTTCAGGGCGGGTAGTCGCCACCGTTATCGAACGCCCGCTGCCATCGGCAAAAGGATAGCGTACGTAATATAATTTCGAATTAACTTCCTTAAAAATCACTTCCTCATCACTGAGGGCTGTTTTACCAACAGGGTCCCAATTGACCATCCGGAGCCCACGGTAAATCAACCCTTCATTGTACATCTTCACAAAAATTTCCATTACCGAGGCGTAATAGTCTTTGTCCATCGTGAACGAAGTACGGTTCCAGTCCAGACTGCAACCCAGCTTCCGCAATTGTTGCAGGATGATGCCTCCATATTTTTCTTTCCATTCCCAGGCATAGGCCAGGAACTCATCGCGGGTTAGAGAAGATTTGGTGATACCCCTTTCGCGCAGCATCGCAACCACCTTGGCTTCTGTCGCAATCGACGCATGGTCGGTGCCGGGTACCCAGCAAGCATTCTTACCCTGCATGCGTGCACGGCGAATCAAAATATCCTGTATGGTATTGTTTAAGCAATGCCCCATATGCAGCACACCGGTCACATTGGGTGGCGGAATAACAATTGTATAAGGTTCACGGCCATCGGGCTGGCTGTTGAAATACCCTTGGTTGATCCAATGCTGGTACCATTTTTCTTCTGTTGCGCCGGGGATAAAATTTTTGCTGAGTTCCATCTCTTGCAGGGCCATTATTTGGGGGGCGAAGTTAATCAAAAAAGGTAAGCGCTAAGAGGCAACAGGTAGGTGGTAAGAGGTGAAATGTATGAAGAAAGAGGCGAGGGGCAGTAAAAAATAAAAATGTAAAGAGCGACGCCAGCGCCACTCGGGTTCCCGATGCGCATTCGGTCCAATAGCCAATGCCCAACGGCTAACTGCTAATGCCTCCTAATTTTTTTAGTAAAATTCCCTATTTTTATCGCCGATGTACGCGATAGTAGACATAGAAACGACCGGCGGGCATGCAACAGCCAATGGCATCACTGAAATAGCCGTTGTACTGCACAACGGACATGAAACGGAAGGGCGTTTCCATACATTGGTGAATCCGCGGGTGAGGATACCGGCACACATCACTGCCCTGACAGGCATTACCAACGAAATGGTAGAAGACGCACCGGTTTTTGAATCCATTGCGGACAGAATCTTTAGTTTGTTACAGGGACGAATATTCGTTGCGCACAATGTAAATTTCGATTACTCCTTTTTACATCATCAGCTCGGAGAGGCTGGATATACACTCAATACCCGAAAACTCTGTACGGTCAGGCTGGCGCGCAAGATTATTCCCGGTCTCCGGAGCTATAGCCTGGGCCGGCTTTGCCAGGAACTGGGTATCCAAATCAAGGGGCGTCACCGCGCGCTCGGAGATACCATGGCTACTGTTGAATTGTTTGAACGACTGCTGCAGCATGATACCGCCGGGGTAATAACGGCTATGCTCAGGGGTAGAAACAAAGAACAATACCTTCCACCACACCTTCCATCGCTGCACATAGAGCAATTGCCGGATCTGCCCGGGGTATATTATTTCTACAATGAAAAAAATAAGATCGTGTATGTGGGCAAGGCCGCCAATATCCGCAAACGTGTAAAGAGCCATTTTAGCAACAACGACGGAAGTAAGCGGAAGCAGGAATTGCTCAGGAATATCTACGCCGTTTCTTTCAAGGTATGCAGCAGTGAACTGGCAGCCCTGGTACTGGAGAGCACCGAGATCCGCCGCTTATGGCCACAGTTCAACCGCAGCCAGAAAAAATACCATCATGCCTATGGTTTGTACACGTATGAAGACCGCAATGGCTACCTGCGCCTGTTCATTGAAAAAAAGAAACAGCATTTGTCACCGGTATATACTTTTAACCTGCTGCACGAAGGCCAGGTACTGCTGCGAAAAATGATTGGCGAATTCGGACTCAACGAATCGCTCTGCTTTATGAACGGAGATCCGGAAAACGTGCTGGAAGATGCTGCGGAAACATACAATACCCGTGTGCTCACGGCGATTGCCTCGCTGGAAGCCCGGTTGCCCACATTTGCGATAACAGATCGCGATGATGAGGAGGCCAGTTATTTCTTAATGGAAAGAGGTCGTTTTGCAGGTATGGGAAGCTGGAAAGGCAAGACTTCCGACGGAAAACTGGAGTTGCTGAAAGCAGGCATCACGGCTTATCCTGATAATGATTATGTACGTGGCTTAATCTACCAGTTTGCTGAAAAGTATCCAAGCAGGAAAATAGAAATTTTGTCCTGATAACGGGTACCAGGACAAAATTCAATTCATTCACCTTGCGGTTGTCGGTAAGCTCTTGGGAAGTGTAAAATTTTAACTCCAGGCCATGAATGTTATGGTGGCGATAATAGCGTACATAACAATCACGATCAACGCAATTTTGAATCCGCTGTTTTGGGTCAAATCAAGTTTCATAACTGATGATTTTTAAGCATGAACCAATAAAAAATAGACTACGGTTAGCCTTCAAAGGGGTGGGGTCAACGGATCGGTCTTCCTTAGAACGTGAGAGAGGTTATGCTTGCGCAAGTGGCCTATCCACAAGGCAATGCTAAGGTATTCACTTTCTTTGGGTGATGCAAGTTTTTAGGGCAGGATTTTTTAAAAACGGAGGAGCTTTCGATTTATTACTATTTTCGGCGCAAATTCTTAAAGGTCATCCTTATGGAAAGAATGCTGCACTCCTGGTACAGTCCGAGTTTAAACAAGGAAATGCCTGTTGCTGTCTACGGGCATTACGGATTTGCCCTCCTGATGATTCCCACAGCTTCCGCCGATTATCTTGAATATGAACGCTTTCAGTTGATGGATACCATTGCCCCCTTCATCGAAGCGGGTAAAGTAAAAGTCTTTTCGATCAACAGCATCAATACCGAAAGCTGGATGAACAACCACATGGATCCCGTGCATAAGGCAATCCGGCAAAACCAGTTCAACGAATACGTGTACAATGAAGTGGTACCCTTTATCCGAAATAATACCAGCTGGGAAACGCCCATCATTACCTGCGGAGCTTCGTTTGGGGCCCTGCACAGTGCCAACCTGTTCTTCAAAAGGCCTGATATCATTAACGGTTGCCTGTCGATGAGCGGGGTGTATGATCTTACCGAATACACCAAGGGTTTCTTCAGCGAAGATGTTTACTTCAACAGCCCGATTCATTACCTGCCTAACCTCACCGATCACCATATCCTGGAACAGATTCGCCGAAGCCGGCACATTCATATCGTAACCGGCAGCGGTGATTATGAAGATCCGGAAGCCAATCGTCGGTTTGGGGGAGTCCTTTATAGCAAAGGCATCCATTATGAACTGGATATCTGGGGACCTGAATGGAAACACGACTGGCCCACCTGGAAAGCGATGTTGCCCCATTACCTGGGCAGCAGGTTCTAGGGGATATTAACGACGCGGGCATCGAGTTCATGGTCAAAGCGGCCAGACTTAATCTTTATAGTTCCCAAATCCGCATCAAACAAGCCTGCCATCAGGTTTTGGGAAACGCCGCCCTGTTCAAAATGGAACCGGTTAAAATATACACGGCCTGTGCCGCGCAGGCGTTGACCCGACGAAGCGATAACTACATTTACATATCCGGCTGGCCCTTTCAATTCAATTCGCTGACCCTGCAGACCCGATAATTCCACTGCTTTGAAAGATTTATGGACAGGCAGTACCAATTCTACTTCATCTGAATTTCCATTGCTGTTCGTTAGCGCTCCAAACCACCTGATATGCAAGGTGTCGGCAATCGGATCGCTGTTGTCCGTTGAAAGATTGACTTCAAAACTTGTTGGGGGAAATGCATATGAATATCTGTCCCTTGTTTTCCAACCCTGGTTATCCAATAAACAAGTCATCAGGTTGAATCCCTGGTCAGAAAAAATGGCCACTCCATTGGTAGCGGGATCCGGATAATAATCAGTCAGGTTCTTGCTGCAGGTAAAGGAGGTGAACACCATAAACATTACCGCGATTGGAAACAGGATTCGCATGTGCTTATTTTTTTGAAATGGCTATTGAATAGCCCAGGTTAATGGTGAAGGGCGCCATCCGGCGAAATGAATTCGGATAATCTGCCGGTTTCTGTCCGGAAGGAGGGGTTGAAAAATCAATAGCAGCAAAGACCCTGTTGTTTCCCACACTGCGGATAAATTCAAAGCCAAACGCGAGGAAAACGCCGTCGACTTTCAGTTGCTTATCCGGGTTTAGCAAAATATAGTTAGTCTTATCGTAATCCGAATATTCGGCGGTTATCACCTGAGACATGTAGCCTGCATACACTTTAGCCATCAGTTTATTCGCACTATGTTTACCCGCCATGAAGAAGCGGTTGCCGACGGCTACATTAAACGCAGAAGGACTGAGGGTTTTCTGAACGTTTACAGAAAGTGGTAAGGCTGTATTGCTGGTGAATGCCGCTTGCTGGTATTTGATAGCCGAAGGCAATGACCTTTGTACCAGGAATAACAATTCATAATAACGGCTGGTTTTCCAGGCGAGTTGAACGCCTGCATTAAACATGTGCAGGTCATTGTTATTCATGTCCTGGCGGAAGCCAACAAGTGGTTCAGCGAACCATTGTGCGAATGAAATCTGGGCAGCCAGCAGGTAAACAAGCAGTAGTATTGGTCTTTTCATTGGAGGATAAGAGTACTGTTTTTCGTCAAATGCTGCATTACCTGTATACACCTCAACACAACTTTAACAGAAAACAGTTTGTTACAGCAGTTGCTGCAATTGTTCAAGAAAGGAAGTACGGCTAATCATTCTTGCGCCGAGACTTTCCAGGTGCGCAGTGTACACCTGGCAATCGATCAGCGCAACGCCTTCCGATTGAAGTTGCTGTACATACTTTATAAACGCAAATTTGCTGGCGTTGGCGGCCAGGCTAAACATGCTTTCACCGAAAAAGACCTTACCCATCCGAATACCATACAAACCGCCCACCAGCTGATCGTCCAGCCAGGCTTCTGCGCTGTGCGCATGGCCATGCTGGTGTAACCGTATGTAGGCAGCCTTCACTTCATCTGTGATCCAGGTACCGTCCTGGCCTTTTCGGGCTGTTGTTTTGCAGTTGCTGATGACACCGGAAAAATCTTTGTTCACGGTAAAAGAAAAACGGTTGCGTCGGATCACCTGCCTCATGCTGTCGCTTACTTTCAGTTCGTTTGGATACAGCACAAACCTTGGGTCAGGGCACCACCAGAGGGGCGTCGTTCCGTCGTACCAGGGAAAGATGCCGCTTCGATAAGCAAGTAATAATCGGTCTGTGGAGAGATCGCCACCCATGGCCAGTAACCCGTCGGGTTCACTCAGGTAAACCGGCGGAAAAACGAGTGACTGGCCGAGTGAAAATAATGGCATATTGATCTGGAAAAAAGGAAATTATCCGGTCGATTCTTCAACGGTAGCATTGATGCCCCTGTCGGTAATTGCTTCACAAAGGGGTTTGAGCGTATCGTAACTGCCGTACTTAACCGCATATTTGCCCTGTGTATGAATAATAAGGGCACATTGTTCGGCCTGCTCAGTGTTATGGCCGCATACTTCCACCAGGGTTTGAATGACCCATTCAAACGTATTCACTTCATCGTTCCATACGATCAACTGAAAGGATTTATCCAGCGCATTGTCCGTAATCACCTCCTCTTCCAGCTGGGTTCCTGGTTGGTCTTTATACGATAGCATGTACGGTAATTTTGGCAAAAATATAAATAATGATTGCATAATACCAGTCCGCGCAACATTTGTGCCCCCGGCCCTGTCTTTCTACCGGTATATCATTAATCTGGCATAGTTTTCCCGTTTTATTATCCGAATGTTCAGACTGCTCCCAAAAAAGAAACCGACTGCCTTTTCCGGCGAGGACCCGGGCAAAGCCATCGTGCTTTCCCTGAACAGTACGCACAGGGGCCTGGATTACCTGGTCGAGCTGGTAAAAAAAATCAGACCTGCCCGTCCGCACAAAATCGAAGAAGCCGAGCTCCGTTTCAAAGGGCTTTTATTCCAGTTGCAGCAAGACAAGACACTGCTTTTTGCCCTTCGTAAATCACTGCTCCTCCAGTTTACCAACAGCCAGTTGAGTACAGCGCTTACCGAAAGCGGCATTATTAGTTCTCGCGGATTTGTGCAGGAGTTGCTCGAAAAATTAAAACACAAACTACTGCCTTCGCTGCAGATGCCCAATGATTTTTTATATGTCATCAGCCGGGTGTTTTACAAAAAAACAGATTATATCTGGGTGTCGGGGATAGACGCCAGTCTCTGGAAATCATTTTTTGAATTGCTGGGCATCCATATCAACCTCAGTGAAGCAGCGCTAACCACCCAGTTGAACCAGGCCCTGCAGATTTTATCGTACCGCATGGTTACGCTGAGCATGGATAAAGAGGTGGCGGTGCGTTATCCCAACTTTCAAGACGCGATCCAGCCCTTTATTGAGCAGAACAGGCTTGTGAACCTCTATGTAGAAAAAGGAACCAGCCTGCTACCCGCCGAACGCCGGCTACTCCTCGTTAACATCCAGGAGAATCTCTACAATTGCCGGCAAAGCAATCAATGGGTAAAAGATCAGCGGCTGGAGTATGGAACCAGCCTGGCACAAACTTTTGTGATTGTCCGCAGGGAAGAACAAATCGAACGGATGCTGATTATTCTTGATGCGCTCGATGCAGACAACGCATTTAACACGGAGCGGTTCGTCGATTACTTCATCACTGTTGTGCGCAACGAAAATAAAAAAAACAGCCTGGGGGAATTTCTATCAACCAACCTTGGACTGTTAGCTTACCAGATTGCGGAGCACAAGGGTAAGAAAGGAGAGAAATACATCAGCATCAGCCGCAAAGATTTTCGGTCGCTCTTCAGGAGTTCAATGGGCGGCGGCCTGATCGTATCCTTTGTAGCCATTGTAAAGAACCTGCTCACTTCACTACCCCTTCCCATCTTCTGGCACGGTATGGCATATGGAACCAATTATGCGGCCGGTTTCGTAATAATGGATGCAACCAATACCACGCTGGCTACCAAACAACCCGCTTATACTGCATCCGCCGTGGCAGGTTCGTTGGACCTGCAAAAATTGGGGAGCCGGCCCGATTTGCGAAAACTTGCGATAACCGTGGCCAGGGTAAGCAGGAGTCAGATTGCTTCTTTCGCAGGAAACCTGCTGATTGTTTTTCCGTTTACGTATTTGCTGGCCTGGTGTTTCAAACTGGCAACCGGTCACAAAATCGCAGAAGGAGAAGCAGCAGTGAAATTGCTGGCGGATCAACATCCTTTTCATAGCCTGGCGCTGTTGTTCGCCTGTATAACCGGATTTTTTTTGTTTCTGAGCGGACTGATTGCGGGTTATGTAGACAACCACGTGGTGTACGGACGGATTTCTGAGCGCATCCGCAATCACCCGGTATTTGTGAATACGATGAGTCCGAAAAAACTTAACCGGCTGGTGAGGCTGGTCGATTCCGGCGCCGGTGCGCTGGCGGGCAGTATTTGCCTGGGTTTCTTTCTCGGTTGTGCCAGCTCGTTAGGTAAGTTCCTGGGAATTCCGTTCGACATACGCCATATCACCATCTCTGCTGCTAATACAGCTATTGGATTTTACGGTCTCGACCACCAGGTAAACACCGCCTACCTGCTAACCGTCGTGGGAGGCGTATTGCTTATCGGCTTTCTCAATTTCTTTGTAAGCTTCTCGCTTGCATTTTGGGTAGCAGTCAAATCAAGAGGTATTCGCCTGAAAGACTACCCGGAGTTCATATCACTGCTATGGCGTTTTTTCCGTCATCATCCCCGGGATTTTATCTGGCCGCCGTCAAGGCCAAGGGAAGTAGGGGAGGTTTGATGGACGATAGGCTTTAGGCGTTGGGTATTGGTGCACTGCTCGCCGCCAAATCTCCAAGGAAATAGGGCATGCAACTGTCGGAAGCAGTAAGCTAAAAGCCAACAGCTAATACCTAAAAACCGTATTCAAAAAATGCAGTAGTTTTAGGCCAGGCCTGCAAAAGGGCTGCCTGAACGATTGTATGAACAAAAACGGATACTTGCTGCTGGCGCTCTTTTTCTCTGTTTTTAATGTAATTGGTCAGTCCTGGTGCAGTAACCAGCCGGGCAATAACAACTGGCCCCTGGCCAACAAACAATCGGTTGTTTCTATCGTTGTGGATGAACACGAGGCTGCCACGGTGCTGAAAGCAGCAAGCTTACTCCAGTCGGATTTCCAAAAAGTAACAGGACAAACGCCTGCCATCATTCATTCAGCCGATGGTGCAAAAAATAACCTCATTATCATTGGTACTGCCGGACGCTCGGCGATACTTCAGCAACTGGAGCAGGCAAAAGCGATCAACCTTGGTAAAATAAAGAATCGTTGGGAAGCGTACCAGCTGCAATCGATCCGGCAGCCTGCCAACGGTCAACGGCGCGCGCTGGTAATTGCCGGGAGCGACCGGCGGGGAACAGCCTACGGTGTGTTTTCTCTATCCGCGCAGTTGGGTGTTTCACCCTGGTATTGGTGGGCAGATGTGCCGGTAATACAACAACCGGCAGTCTACCTGAAGAATGATTTGCACGTGATAGATTCCCCACGGGTGAAGTACCGCGGCATCTTTATCAACGATGAAGCGCCGGCACTCAGCGGATGGACGAGAGAAAAAAACGGGGGCTTCAACAGCAAGCTCTATACAAAGGTCTTCGAGCTGATTCTTCGGTTGAAAGGCAATTATATCTGGCCAGCGATGTGGGGGAATGCGTTTTATGATGATGACAGTCTTAATATCCGCGCAGCAAACGAATATGGAATTGTAATCGGCACTTCGCATCATGAGCCGCTGATGCGCGCCCATGATGAATGGCGGCGGTATGGAAAGGGCAAATGGAACTATGACAGTAATGCAGTAAGGCTGCAGCAATTTTGGAAAGAGGGCATGCAGCGGGCAACCAATGAAAAAATTGTTACGGTGGGTATGCGCGGGGATGGCGATGAACCGATGAGCCGGGAAACAGCTACCGCACTGCTGGAGCGCATTGTGAAAGACCAAAGGGCCATCATTGAAAATGTAACAGGCAAACCTGCCGCTGCAACCCCGCAGCTCTGGGCATTGTACAAAGAAGTGCAGGACTATTATGACAAGGGAATGCGGGTACCCGACGACGTTACATTACTGTTGTGCGACGACAATTGGGGAAATATCCGCAGGTTGCCGAGGCCAGGCGATCCGCCACGTGCCGGCGGGTATGGCATCTATTATCACTTTGATTATGTGGGCGACCCGCGGAATTATAAATGGCTCAACACAAATTCGATTCCCCGCGTGTGGGAACAAATGCACCTGGCCTGGGAGCATAGGGTCAGGAATATCTGGATTGTCAATGTCGGTGACATCAAACCAATGGAATACCCTATTTCATTTTTTCTTGATTACGCCTGGAATCCGGACGCGACAGATGCCGGCCAGTTAAGCACCTGGTCAACCCAATGGTGTGCACAACAATTCGGCAAAACCCACGCAGGCGAAATTGCGGCCATCATGCAGCAATACACAAAATTCAATAGCCGGCGCAAACCCGAATTGCTCAATGAAAATACCTATAGCCTGGATAATTACGAAGAGGCAAAGCGCGTGACCGAGGAATGGCGGACGCTCGCAAACCGTGCGAAAGCCATTGAACAAAAGCTTAACCCG
>JAGWTK010000638.1 GCA_028876035.1 Bacteroidota bacterium | reverse complement strand
CCAAAACCACCTGAGGGTGACTGCTGATCAAGGCTTTTGGGTGTTAGCCGGCTGCCTTTTACACCCGTCCGAACGCAGTCAGCCTAACAGGCATATACTCATCTTCCCATTTGCGCTTACCTTTGCGGCCATGAAGATTTTGATGGTCTGCCTGGGCAATATCTGCCGGAGTCCCCTGGCAGAAGGTGTACTGAAAGATAAAGCGGCGAAAGCCGGGTTGAACTGGGTAGTCGACAGCGCCGGCACCAATGGTTACCATACCGGTGAGCCACCGCACCGCCTTTCGCAAAAAGTAGCCCTGCAGCACGGCATCGATATCAGCCGGCAGCGTGCCCGGAATTTTGTGGCGACCGATTTTGACCGCTACGATAAAATATTTGCGATGGCGGAAGAAGTGAAAGATGAAATGCAGTGGATAGCGAAAGGCGCGTATAACCCGGCGAAAGTGGACCTGCTCATGAACGAACTGTACCCGGGCGAAAACCGCGATATTCCTGATCCCTGGTATGGTACCGAACCCGGCTACCACGAAGTTTTTGCAATGATTGATGCCGCCTGTACAAAAATGATTGAAAAAGCCCTGGCTTCTGCCAAACAAGCCATCTAACCAAATATTCCATGGCAAAAATTACCGCCTCCCTTCCACAAGGCACCCGCGATTTTGGACCTGAAACCGTTCGAAAACGCCACTACATTTTTTCCGTTATCCGCCAGGTGTTTGAACTCTACGGATTCCAGCCGCTGGAAACACCCGCTATGGAA
This sequence comes from Bacteroidota bacterium, assembly GCA_028876035.1. Taxonomy (GTDB): domain Bacteria; phylum Bacteroidota; class Bacteroidia; order Chitinophagales; family Chitinophagaceae; genus JACMLD01. The sequence continues at coordinate 1,405 of JAGWTK010000638.1, read as the reverse complement.
AACCTCGATACCCTCATGGGAAAATATGGTGAGGAAGGAGATAAACTCATCTTCAAAATTCTCAACAATGGTTTGAATAACCCGCGCAATATCGAAAAAGCCCGGGCTGCATTTGCACACGTACTGGAGGGAAGGAATGATTCCGCACTTACCGAACGCGCACTGCGCTACGACCTAACCATTCCCTTTGCGCGGTATGTGGCCATGAACCACGGACAATTAACCCTTCCCTTCAAACGCTACCAGGTACAACCGGTATGGCGGGCCGATCGACCTCAACGCGGGCGCTACCGTGAGTTCTACCAATGCGACGCTGACGTAGTCGGCAGTTATTCCTTACTGAATGAAACCGAACTGGCACTGATCTACGCCACCGTATTCGCAAAACTGGGTATTGCTGTTTCCGTAAAACTGAACAACCGCAAAATACTCGCGGCCTTGTCTGAATTATGTGGTGGCGCTGAATTCATGACCGCGATTACCGTGGCGATCGATAAGCTGGATAAAATTGGGATCGAAAAAGTGAAGGAGGAGCTGCAGCAGAAAGGACTCAACGACGCACAAATTGCTACCATCGAAAAATACCTGTGCATCACCGGTAGTAACGCACAGAAGCTGGAAGCGCTCACAGCGTTGCTCGGAAATAATGTTACCGGCAAAAAAGGAATGGCAGAACTAACCACCGTACTGGACGCTGTTTCCAACACCAGCTACGCAGCGGTATTTGAACTGGATTTTACCCTTGCCAGGGGACTTAACTATTACACCGGTATCATCTTCGAAGTAAAAGCGAAAAATGTACAAATGGGTTCCATCGGCGGCGGCGGCCGGTACGATGACCTTACCGGAACTTTTGGCCTGCCTAACACGCCGGGCGTAGGCATCTCATTTGGCGTCGATCGGATTTATGACGTGATGGAAGAACTGCAATGTTTTCCCGCAGCAGTGAATACAGGCGCAAAAGCCATTTTCTTTAACCTCGGAGAGAAAGAAAGCCAGCGCGCCTTCACCCTTGCGCTGGAACTGCGCGAAAAAAATATCGCCTGCGAACTTTACCATGAGCAGGCTAAATTCGACAAACAATTCAAATACGCAGAAAAGAAACATATCCCGTATGTGATCATACTGGGCAGCCGGGAGCTCGAAGAAAATACCTGCCTGGTGAAAAACCTGGCCAGCGGCGACCAACAAACAGTTGCCCAATCAGCACTCGCCGATTTCAATTTCGCCTGATACCCTGCGCTTATTGATCGATCAGCGCTTTATCCACCCGGCGTGGGTTCAGCATGACTACATATTCATGCAACAAATCTCTTTCCGATAACATCGTGGTAATTATATCTGCCCGTTTGGGTGACAACAATACTACGGTGTTGGCGATCACCGCCACGCTGTCCTTCACCCC
>JAGWTK010000637.1 GCA_028876035.1 Bacteroidota bacterium | reverse complement strand
AACCTGAACATTTTTACTGCAGTGCCTTCTCGGTATGATTCGGCTATTGCTTTGCAATACAAATCGGAACTGCTGGACCTTGAAACAAAATACCGGGTACAGCAAAAAGAAGACAGTATTCGCCTGATCGCTGCTGAGAAAGTAACGGCCAAACTCCAGGTGAACCGGCAGCGATGGATATTGGCCCTCACTGCAGGCATCAGTTTGTTGCTCGCCATCTTGTGGTGGTTGCAAAGAACGAAGCGGCAACAGGCAGAGCGACTGCGTGTATTGGAACTACAAAACTTCCAAAGGGCCGAAGAGCATGCCCGCTATATTGAAAAATTGCAGGCAGATACCATCCATCGTGTGGATAATATGCTCATGCAGGTGAACAGCCTGGTGTACAGTGCCAAATCCAGGAGCCAGGACAAGGCTGCATTCGAATGGTTAGATGATCGGCTGGTGCCCCTGAATGCATTGTATAGTCTTTTCAAAAGAACGAAGGAAGCGGGTTCTGTAGACATGCAGCAATATCTAACGGAAGTATGCAGTCATATCCGCCAGGCCTTTGAAGGAAGGGTAAATGTTGCTATCGTGATTGATGCCCATGCTCACCTGGCTGGTTCCAGCGCTGAAAAGATCGGATTAATTGTAAACGAACTGGTGTTTAATGCATTTAAATACGCATTCCACGATACAGCGCAACCGGTGATTAAAGTGAGCTTGAAGGAAGATGGGAAAGGAAACTACCAGTTAACAGTAAGCGATAATGGGAGCGGTATTGGCACCGGTACCGGATCCGGCAGGGGTTTGCAATTGGTGAAAGACCTGGCGCAATCGTTAAAAGCTGAGTTGTTGGTCGCCAACCGGGAAGGGGCCGTTTTTGAACTTATATTCATGTAGAAATCGCTTGCTATGATGAACATATTATTGGTTGAAAACGATCCAATGATCTACCGCCACCTGGAATCAGTGCTGCAGGCAGAAGGGTACCAGGTACTGCAAAAGGAGCCGGGCAAGATGGTAGATAATTATGAAGACGCCGTTTACCTCGTGGATCATCACCTCGTTAACCTCGCTATCCTGGACATCCAGCTCAACGGGGAGAAGGATGGGTTACAACTGGGCGAATACATTCATAACTATTATCCGCAAACGCCGTTTCTGTTTCTGACCGGATTCACCAGCGTCTCCAATGCCATCAAGGCGGCAGAGCTGGGTGCCAAAGACATGCTCGATAAACTGGAGAAACCATTTACCGAAAACCAGCTCAAAAGGAAGCTCGTATTGCTTCGACCCGCGATGGAAGCTGTTACGCAGTTCAAACGCAGCGCGGCAGTATTTAATGTAGTGGATGCGGATGCGCCACCCAGCCAGGCGTTTTTCGCCAGGAGGGTTATCCAATGGGAGCATGTTGTCTCCATCACCGGCTACCACCCACAAACGCAAAAGTTTTTAAAGAATAATTTTTTCTTCCGGTTGACCGACGGTAAAGTATACCGCTGCCATGAATCCCTTCGTCATGTGGAGTCCTTCCTGCCAGATTATATCACGCGGTTCAACGATACTGAAATTGTAAATGTGAAATTCATCGATCAAACCGGGAAGGCGCCCAATATCTACTTCATTGGTAAGCAACGTTTCGAAATCAATGAAGCCTGCACGGCCACCGCCATGCAGGTCATCCGCCGCTTCATCCTCCTCAACTCCTGATACGTCACTTTCCGGGGCTCATTGGTCACTTCTGTTTCTTTCCGCTATACATAGTTTTCATATTTGAGGCTGCAAACAGTGGCGTAGTTAGCTCATGCTGTTTGCAGGATGCATCCTGCCGGTCGGCAAGCCGGCACCTCCGGAGGTTACCATTTTTTCAAAAACAGTAACCTTAAATCAAGTGTATGTTCAGGGAAGAACAATTTGTGATCAGCGATCTGAATTCGTCTGACAGGCCGCTTACTTTGTTAAAAGATATTTTTAGGAGAACGCTCAAGAAAGACATCAGCGACCGGGCCTTCTACCAGTATTATTTTTCGCAACACCCCGATCAGCTGGATGTGACCTTGCTGTATGATGGAAGTGAACTGGTCGGATTTTGCAGCGCTGCTTTCTATCCCAGGAAAATAGAAGGCGAAAAGGTCATCATCTGTCGTTCTGCCCTGGGCTTGCTCAAATCCGTACCAAAAGGACA
>JAGWTK010000636.1 GCA_028876035.1 Bacteroidota bacterium | reverse complement strand
TGCATTTTGAGCAGGCGATTCGTAGGTTCCGTCGTCTGCCGGGTCGGGAACATATATGCCAATGATTACGGCAAGTTTGTTTTTTTCTGCCTCCACCATCACCCGATCAAGCATTGCGGTATCCCAGCAGGCAACGGTATTTGCCCCCGAAGCGGCCAACCGATCCAGCATCGTGTAGCCAGAAGCACCCTTAATCAACCAGGGTTGTCCCTGCCGCATCAGCGAGTAAACACCATTTTGTTCGTGGATATAAACGCCGTCACCCTTATCAATCCTCAAACCCGATTGGGGACCGCGGTTTAAAAAGAAAAAACCTGTTAAAAGACCCATCAGGATCAGGAGCGCTGTCGCCACTTTATGTTGTAGAACCCAGGTCTTTTTGTTTTTTTTCAATGTGATGAATTAAGCCATAAATATTGGCGCAGCAAACGTATTTATGGTCTTACACAATAGGATAAGTTTTCAAAAATATATAAAAAACTGTGAGGATGCCAGGTTGCAGTGTTGCGTTCTAAAGAAAGCGGTTGCCGTTAACATATAATATTATTAATGGCTTTAATGTGGCAAAGCAGGCGTATTCCTACGATGGAATGCAAAAGCGATTGCCACTGACTAAGTAGTAAATGCTACCGGTTCCCTTTATCCACTTAGTCGCTTGCCTGGCAGGCGATTGCGCATTACTTTGTAAAGAATCCAAGTCCGCCCCTATGAGACCCACCCGGTTTTTTGCCGTCTGCCTGTTTGTATGGGCAGTGTTCCCGCTGCAAGCACAGGTCTGCCCCGGCGGCGGGGTGAATTTTTCTGCCGCTGTACCGTTCGACCTCGCCTGGATTTATGGATGCAATACAGGTACTTCCTGCAATGGTGGTGTTGCCTTCGACAATCGCATCAGCTGTCAGCCTACTACCTCACTCGACGCCTGTGCCCCGGCCCCTTCCTGCGGCACTGCCGGCTGGAATGCTTCCAACGTTTGGTTCACCTTTTATGCAACAGGCCCTACTGCTTTAATTTCCTGCTTCCAAAATACTTCCCTGGTGCTCGGTATCCAGGCTTTTTCAGGCGGTCCATCCTGCGGCTCGCTTACGCAAATAGGCTGCGCATTGTCGGGCGGACCGAGCAGCGGTGTACAACTGCCGTTGAGCGGACTGAACTACGGTCAACTCTACTACTTCAGGATCTTTGGTTCTGCGAACCCAGTATCACAACGAACCGGTTTGTATTGCTTTTGCGGCTCAAAAGGCCTGAACGATTTTACGATACTGCCCGTAAACATCAGCAAGTTTAAAGCCATGCCGGGGGCAACGGGCACTAACCTGAGCTGGAACGTGCCGGACACGCTGCCAAGGAGATTTGTACCTGAAAGAAGCACAGACGGAATTCACTATTCCCCCGTCGGAGGCACCGCCGCGTTGTCCGGACTTGTGTATTCAATGGCCGACCAAAACGCTCCTGCTGGTCTTGTTTTCTATCGGTTAAAGGAGGTATTTCCAGACGGACGGTCCGACTATGGACCTGTTGTTACGTTGAAGAGCAATACTGCCCGCTCCTTCTCTTTGCTGGGAAACCTGGTTAATAATAATTCTGTGCGAATAAACGCGATGGAAGTCGGGGAACTTGAGATACTGGACCTGATGGGGCGCCAGGTGGGGAGTTTGCACCTCAAACCGGGAACCGGCGACTACGCGCTACCCAGGCTGAGGACGGGTGTTTATCTCTTGCAGGAAAAACGGATGCATGCGGAAACGCAACCAGTGAAGATATTGGTTAAAAGTTCCTGAACCTGTTTTCTTTGTTCAGAATCCCATTAATCGCAGGAACTCATCTTTCTTCCGGCGCGCTACATCTACAAAGTCGCCGTCACGTAATTCAATCTGTCCGCCATCACCTTTGATATATCGCTTCACATAGTTCAGGTTGATGATGTGGGAGTGATGACTCCGGAAAAAAAGATCTTCCGGAAGAAGCTCTTCAAATTCCTTAAGTGTTTTGGAAGCGACAATTTTTGTCTTGTTGCTGAAATAAATATTGGTGTAATTGCTGTTGGCTTCGAGGTGCACCACTTCATTGATATCGTAAAAAAACAATCCTTCCAGTGTTGGAATAGCCAGCTTGTGCAGATGGGTACCAGGTTGCTGCATGTTCTGCCGCAGTAACTCAACCTGCTTTTTCACC
>JAGWTK010000635.1 GCA_028876035.1 Bacteroidota bacterium | reverse complement strand
TTCCATGGGAGTTGCATCCACTTGTTCTACGGCGGCAGCTGCGATGGCGGTACCAAAAGCAATATAGGCTTGCCGGGCCGCCCATTCATGCTTTTGTTGCGGTGTTCTTCCGTTTACAATGCCCATGAGCGCACCACGGAAACCGGCAAGTGATTCTTCGCTCACGCCCCGGGTGCGTGCGATGTCGCTGATATAGTTATTCACGTGTTGCTCCGTCACATCTTCCCACGCAGCAAACACCAATAAATGGGATGCTTCGGTGATCTGAGGCTGGTTATAGGCAACCGGCTGGATTCGCTTCCGGATTTCCGGGTTTTCAACCACAATGATATTGTATGGCTGCAGGCCCATACTGGAAGCAGAAAGCCGGGCCGCCTCCAATATTTTTTCCAGCTTTTCGGCGGGTAATTTCTGACCATTCATTCTTTTCGCAGCATAGCGCCAGTTGAGTGCATCGATAAGTGTCATATTGGTTCGTTTTAATGTTTATGTTCAAACATCAAAATTAACTCCAGATAGTTACAAATTGTAAGCAATATACCAATAGTAAGTAATTACCTTTTTGTAAGCGCATCAAAAATTTACATAATAGACTAATATTCATTTATTTATAATTTATGATAGTTGATATTCTTCCAGAGAAATACCTTCCGTACTGGTAAGTCGGAGAAAAACTCTAACTTACAAAAAGTTAGCACCTTTCAAATTAAACCAATATGTCAGAAACCCTGGAATCAGCCTGCACCAAGAAATACGACAGCAGAGCCTGCACGGTAAGGCTCACAGCCATCGGCGACGCGCTTTATGCTATTGGCGGCAAATGGAAATTGCGGATCATTATTGCCCTGATGGATGAGAAACGCCGCTTTAATGAATTGCAGCGTTTGCTGGATGGCATCTCGGCAAAAGTGTTGTCATCGGAATTGAAAGAAATGGAATTAAACGGCTTTGTACGCCGGAGTGTGTTCACCGGTACGCCGGTAATTGTAGAATATGAACTTACTGCATATAGCAAGACCCTGGGCACTGTACTCGATGCACTCAGCGAATGGGGTCTGCAGCACCGTGAGAAAATCAAACAAGAGTTACAAATACAGGCGCGCGAAGCAATACAAGGTGGTAACTGACATTATTTCTTAGATGGGATGCTTCATTTTTCTGCGGTAAACAACCAGGCACTGCCGCCAATCATAACTTCCTGATCCGGAAATTTTTCAGCGACTTTCCGGTAAACATCCTCCTTGATCTTTTTCTTCATGGATTCATCGGCCTTGCTGAGTGCCGACACAAAGGGCGCTGCTACTTCCGTCATCATATTCCAATATGTATCGGCAGTGCCGCAATGAAAAGTGCTCCCAACTTCTTCCACCCTGATATTCCGAAATCCTGCTGCTTCGAAAATGCTTTTCATCTTTTCCGGATCTGCGCAGCGAAACATGCCGGGTGCATCGGGGGCGGGTGCGGGTAACTGCATATGATGGTTAATGGTGCCCCCTATCGCCGTCACCCAAAAATTTTTCTCCGGCCCGGTCCAAACAGCAGTCGACATCCTGCCACCAGCTTTTAAAACGCGTCTCATCTCTTTTGCTGCCATCTGCATATCGGGGAAAAACATAAAACCAAAACGGCAACTAATGGCATCAAAGTTATTATCACCAAATGGCAGTTCTGAAACATCACAGGCAATTAGGTCAACATTGGCAATGTTCCGGCGCAGCGCGTGTTCCCTGGCCACGGCCAGCATATCATCCGACAAGTCGGTGATAGTCACATGCCCCTGTTTTACTATCCCGGCAATGGTCAACCCAGGCTCACCCGTGCCGGCTGCAATATCCAATACCTGCTCGTTACCTTTCAAGGCCAACGCGCGAATAATAGCATCTCCCATTGGCCCGAGAAAGTCCATCATCAGCTCATCCCATTTTTTCCATCCGCCGGAGAATTTATTCCAGGATGCTTTCTGCGCATCGCGTATCTCTTCCAGTTGCTTTTCCATATGGCAATATTTTCACCTTTAAGTTACGACTTAACTGCAAATTCTTAGTCAGCAGTCTTTAGTCGGTAGTCCTTAGTCGGTAGTCGTTAGTCTGGCCTTGGTGTGCAGTGCTTCGTTGGGTAGTGTTCATAGTTTTTGGTTCATGGTTCTTAGTCCTCTATTCGCAGTCGCTGCCG
>JAGWTK010000634.1 GCA_028876035.1 Bacteroidota bacterium | reverse complement strand
GGACGATTTGACAAGCTGGGCACCGTAAACGCAAATGGCGTCAGCAGCGTGTATACGTACCAGTTTACCGATAACCAACCGGCATTGCGGCGCTATTTTTACCGGCTGAAAATCGTTGAAAAGTCAGGCGCCATCGAATATTCAACCACGATTATCCTGGAATCAAATGTGGCGGCCGGCACCCGGGTGAAAGTGTTGCCAAATCCGGTATCAGAACAATTCACGGTGGCTTTCGAAAAATCGGTGTCGGGTCCCATTGCCGTCGTTATTAGTGATATGTCGGGCCGCGAAGTATGGAAAGACGAAAGATTGGCCAATGGCGATTACAACCTTGGTTTTTCGCTTTCGTCGCGCAAGCCATCCAAGGGCAGTTATATCGTGAATGTATATGCGCAGAACCAGCGGACGGCGCTGCCGGTGCTGATACAGTGAGGGGGCAAGAAGTAAGGGTAATAGGTAAAAGGTAAGAGGCTATGTCGCTACCAATAGCCAATAGCTAACGCCTAACCCTCCACGCGCTTCCCTTTATCCAGTCTCAGGTAGTGCTGTATCGCCGATGGCATTTCACTGGAATAATGACTTACATATAACAAGGTAGTACTGCAGCTCCGGCAGATCTCGTCTACCAGCGCAAGAAAGGCTTTTACCTGCGTGGCATCCAGACCCTGGGTAGGTTCGTCGAGCACCAGCAGTGGTGGATTCTTAATAAGTGCCCTGGCGAGCAAGGTGAGTCGCTGCTGACCGGCCGGCAGACCAACCAATCGTTTATGACGCGCGGCGGTTAGTCCGAGTGCGTGCAACCACTGTTCCACCCTGTATGCCTGCTCTTCCGACAGGCGCCGGAACAAACCGATGGTATCAAACAAACCCGAAGCAATAACATCGAAACAAGTGGATGTTTGATCGAAATACAAATGCAGTTCGGGCGACACAAAACCCATTTTTGATTTGATGTCCCAGATACTTTCACCGCTGCCTCTTTTCCGATCAAACAGAATAATATTATTCGAGTACGCCTGTGGATTATCGGCCGTTACCAGGCTCAGCAAAGTGGATTTGCCGGCACCGTTGGGTCCCGAAATATTCCAGCATTCGCCGGGCTTCACTTCCCAGTTGATTTGATCAAGGATGATCTTTTCCCCGTAGTGAACACAAACATTTTCCATACAGATGATGGATGAATAGGCCGTAGCTGTTTTATTTTGGAGCAGGTAGGACGGAATCCGGACCGAAACAGCGTCGACTGCCGGGTGCAATTGTAAATAATCTGCCCGTTTCAACTGCTGCTGCAACCGGCCATTCTCCAATATCGCTACATGCGTGATACAGTCTGGCAGATCGCCGGTCGAAACCGTGATCACCACATGGATACCTTTTTTGCAAATCGTATTCAGTACTGCATTGAGGGTTGCCCTTCCTTCCACATCCAGGCCGAGAAAGGGATTATCCAGTACCAACAGGGCCGGTAATTGCAATAAGGCTTTTGCAATTTGAAGGCGTTTGTTTTCGCCGTTGGACAATTGCAGCAATGGTTCATCCATCAATGGCTGCAAATGCAGGAGTTCAATCCATCCCTGCGGATCATCAAATCCTTCCAATGCCTCCCGTACCGTACAACTGTCGTCCGACTCCGAGGCATTGAAGCGCTGCTGGTAATAAAAATTACTGGTATTGCTCAGGTTTTTGAACCGGTGTTGTTGCGATACCAGTTGAACCCTTCCTTCGAAATGACTGATGCATTCGCCCGCGAAAAAAACTTGCCCTGCCAGCACTTCTGCCAGGGTTGTCTTGCCCGCTCCTGAAGGACCGGCAATCGCCCATTGTTCGCCTTTATGAATGCTAAGGTTGAGGTTGTCGAGCGCGCGGGTGCCTCCACGAAGCACCGTAACAGCGCGAAGTTCCAGTAACACAACAGCCGGGTCTTGTTTCATGCGGCGAAAGTAAAACCTTTATTGAAGCAAAGACCGGAGTACGGGCAGCAGTTTTCGATACAATATGCCGGCAGGATCGCGCATTGCTTTGGCCGTTGAAACGGATCCACCTACGAGTTTCACAATGCGTACTGTACGGATAGACCCTGGGAGGGTGTGTAAGGGCGCCGCCTTACCGCAAACCAACAGCACAGGCACCCTGAATTTTTTCGCCGTTGTAACCAGTCGGCCAACCAGTTTA
>JAGWTK010000101.1 GCA_028876035.1 Bacteroidota bacterium | reverse complement strand
AGGTGCATCAGGCAGGAAAGGTCGGTAGACACGATGTATTCGGCACCTGTAGCAATGGCATTCTGCGCTTTTTGATCGGCCATGGCCGCTGAAATGGTATCAAATTTTACGGCAAAACTGCCCCCGAACCCACAACAGGTTTCCACATCTTTCATTTCAACAAGTTCCAGTCCGCGAACCTGTGCAAGCAATTTTCTTGGTTCGGTTTTAATGCGACATTCTCTTAAAGCTGCACAGGAATCATGGTAGGTTACTTTGGCATGCAGGGAGGCTCCCAAATCTTCTATTCCCAGATCGTTTACGAGGAATGATGAAAATTCTTTCATCCGGTGTTGCAATGCTTTTACTTCATTGTGCACCGAAGAGTTGTCGAATAACGCAGGATAATAATTCCGGACAAAACCAGCGCAACTCGCACTGGGCGTAATGATGAAGTCTTCTCCTTCAAAATCCTTAATAAACTTACCGCATACCTGCCTCGCCTCGTCGCGAAACCCGGCATTGAAAGCAGGCTGTCCGCAACAGGTTTGATTGCTGTTGTAATGAACGTTGCAACCCGCTTTCCGTAACACCTTTACCATGTTAAAGGCGGTTTGCGGGTAGAGCTGGTCGATAAAACAAGGTATAAAAAGCTGTACGTTCAAGCGGCCGATAGTTTATGATTTCCTGAAAAGCGTCTTCTTATTTGCTTCCAAACGAGTGTTGCAATGCGATCATTTTAATAGCCGTAATTCCGGCTTCTTCTCCTTTGTGACCATGAATGCCACCTGTTCGTTCATCTGCCTGCAACTGGGTATCGAGGGTTAGCACGCCAAATATTACCGGCACCGGTAACTCCAGGTTCAGTGTGCTGATACCAGCTGTCACTGCCTGGCAAACATATTCAAAATGAGGGGTACCACCCCGGAGCACACAGCCAAGTGCAACAAAGGCGTTCGGTGCTGCTGCTCCCCCTTTTTTTGCTTCCCAATACTGTTTTACGCCGAAGGGAATTTCGAAAGCGCCAGGTACCGTAATTGTTTCAATACGCTCAATGCCTCCGTCTAACAGGGCTTTTCTGCAGCCTGCTTCCAGCTTGTCCACTATCGCGGCATTCCATTCCGTGCGCACCATAACAACACAGGCACCCTTTGGGAGAGTGCCTGTTATAGTTCCAAATAAATTGCTATTACTTACCTGAGCCATTTCTTTTTGAATTTGCTCCAACGATTATTCTGTCGCGCCCAAACGGCCCATCAGTTTATCGATATCGTAGTCGCGGAACTGCGGATACTTTTCTTTAATCATTTTGTAAGTTTCCAGCGCCTCTTTGTTCTTGCCCATCGTCTCATACAGGTAGGCAGCGCGGAACAGGTATTTTGGACTAAAGAAATCGTCTTTTTCAAAAGTGGTACCTGCTTCTTTGTACAGAGCAACGGCTTCCTCTTTTTTACCCAGTTCAGCCTTGGCATCTCCCAACAATGCTTTGGCCCGGGCTTTTACCAGGGGTTCTGAGGTGGAGAATTGTTCGAGGTACTTGATGGCGTTGTTGAAATCGCCGATGCCGAGGTAGCAGGATCCAGCGTAGAAATTGGCAAGGTTACCGGCCTTGGTGCCGCTGTACTTGCTGGCCACTTTAACAAAGCCGGGGTTGATGGCATCCCCGTTCAGTGCAAGTTTCAGCGAATCTTTGCGGTAATAATCTTCAGCGAAACGTATTGCCTCGGAAGCTTTCCGTTCATTCGGACCAGATACAAAGTTCTGGTAGGCGAAGAAACCACCAACGATTACTACGATAGCTCCAAGGGCGATCAGAATTTGTTTGCTGTATTGATTCCAGAAACCGGTGACTTTTTCAACGGCATCTTTTTCTTCGGGAACAGGGGTATTGATTTTGTCTGTCATATTGGTTAGGCTGCAATTTTAAATAAGCAGAAATGCTTTATGCTGTTATCAGTCAACGATAAATGGGTAATCCTGGTCGATATATACATCTTTCAAAACCTCATCATCCGAAGGCCAGGGACTTTCTTCTGCAAACTTTACCGACTCAACCACCACGTCTTCTACCCGCTTGCTGATGGCGTCGAGTTCTTCCTGGGTTGCGAATTTATTCTTGAGAATAGTGTTTTGTACCTGGATAATCGGGTCGCGTTGTTTGTACTCTTCTACTTCTTCTTTTGTCCGGTATTTCTGGGGGTCAGAAATCGAATGCCCCTTGTAGCGATAGGTTTTAATCTCGAGGAGGGTCGGACCTCCGCCTTCGCGCGCTCTTTTCACTGCACGGGCAACTGCTTCATGCACCGCTTCGCAACTCATTCCATCCACTGAATCGCCTGGCATTTCAAACGCGTCTGCCAGTTTATAAATGTCGTGTACATTGGAAGTACGTTCCACAGAAGTACCCATTGCATACGCATTGTTCTCACAAATAAAAATTACAGGGAGCTTCCAGGTCATGGCCAGGTTAAACACTTCGTTCACCATGCCCTGGCGTGCAGCGCCATCACCAAAGAAAGTAAGACTCACGTTGTTGGTGCCCTTGTATTTTTCCGCAAAAGCCAGTCCGGCCCCTGTCCCAATTTGCGCTCCTACGATACCATGTCCGCCAAAAAATGCCAGTTCTTTGCTGAAAAAGTGCATGCTTCCACCCTTTCCTTTTGCGCAGCCTGTGGCCTTGCCATAAAGCTCCGCCATACAGGAATTAGCGCTCACCCCTTTCGCCAGCGCCAGACCGTGGTCGCGGTAACCGGTGATAAAGGGGTCCATCTGCTGGGTAGCGGTCATGCAACCCGCTGCGATGGCTTCCTGGCCTACATAGGCGTGGAAAAAGCCCCGGATCTTGCCTTCCATTTTATATTTCTCTTCCGCCATTAGCTCAAACTGGCGAATCAGTTGCATGAGTTCGTACCAGTACAAATAGGTTTCTTTTGAGAATTTTGTTGCCACAGTAGGTTGTGATTTTAAGTTGGCAAAGATAAGGGGGAAAACCTAATTTCATACAGGCAATTTCGCGGGCTAACACAATGAGTTTCACCCGATGGGCTGCTGCCTCGCAAACTGCCAGACACACCGGGGAAATTATACCCCGGAGAGCGGGTTATCCACCTCCCGATCCGGGGGGCATATTTTTTGAGCCGGTTCCGCAAACGATTGCTATGTTTTTGCCATTTACTACCGGCATTGCCGACAGCATCAACAACTTTTTGAAGAACGAAGCTGAAATACTGGCGGATTTCAATGGCCATCTCCAGCGCAGCGTACAGGACATGGATCGTCTTCAGCAGTCGGCTTACCTCAGTTACGACCGAATCGTTGAATCACTTCAGCGGGTAAATGATCCGGGCGCGGACTTCAATTTTTACATGGAAGAAAATTACTAAAGTGGTACACCGCGCGTGTTTATCTTGCGCACTGAACACGCTGGTTTGTTGCAATTACACGACATAGCACTTTTTCAGTTTAAGAATTACCCGAATACCCGGTTTCGCTTTCACAGCAGGATTATCGGCATTTGTGGCAATAATGGCATGGGTAAAACCAACCTGCTGGATGCCATCTATTACCTGTGCTGTACCAAGTCCTATTTTGGCAGCACCGATGCGCTCAACACCCTGCATGGTGCGGCAGGTTTTCGCATTGCCGGACAGTTTTCAGGTGCTGAATGGATGTCGCCCGATGAACCGCTGGAAGTCGTATGCGTGCTGAGGGAAAACGGGAAAAAGGAATTGCACGCAAATGCCCGGGTCCTCGAACGCGTTGCCGACCATGTAGGCAAGATACCCTGCGTTGTTATAGCACCGGATGATGCCGAAATCATTACCGGGGGAAGCACTGATAGAAGACGGTTTATCGACGGCCTGCTTTGCCAGCTCGACGCCGCCTACTTGGCTGAACTGATGTGCTACAACCGCGTACTGCAGCAGCGGAACAGCTATTTGAAATCCTGTGCGCCCGGGCGGACAGACGAATCGTTGTTAGCAGTATACGATAGTCAGCTTGTACAGCATGGCGAGATCTTATTCCGGCAGCGGTCCCAAACCATGGAAGCGCTGGCGCCGCTTATCCATCAGCGTTATACCCAAATTGCCGGCCGCGAAGAAAACATCAGCATCCGCTACGAAAGCCCCTTACAGCAAGGCAGGTTTGGTGATTTATTGCATTTGTCCAGACAAAAAGATCTTGCACTGCAGCGCACTACTACGGGCATACACCGTGATGATCTCGTTCTTGAACTGGATGATCAGCCCTTTAAACAGCTTGCCAGTCAGGGCCAGCGCAAGAGTCTTCTCTTTGCGCTGAAGCTGGCTGAATTGAAATTGCTGCAACAGTCTAAGCAGGTAAGCCCCCTCCTGCTGCTGGACGATGTATTTGAAAAACTGGATGAAACGCGGATGCATAATCTCCTGCACTACGTGTGCACCGAAAACAATGGCCAGGTATTTATTACAGATACGCAGGCAACGCGATTGGAAAAAGCCTTTAGCGACTGCGGAACGCCCATCCAGATTGTTGAAATAAAATGAGTCGTATCCATGCTAACGGAGCCGCTTCGCGCACTGATGGTTTCCTGTCAATCGCCGTTAACCGCCGCAATTACCAGGCAAAAAGCACCAGCAACCGTGCATAAAATCTAACCATTATCTACCCTTTGTCGGATAGATTTTTTTACCTTGCCGCCATGGGTGAATATTCCTTGGGCGATGCATTGCAAAAGTTCTTAAGAGGTAGCAAGCTACGCGGTGACCTGCGCGCATTGCAAATTACAGATGTGTGGGAACAGCTCATGGGAAAAACCATCGCAAAGTATACCGACAGTATTAAAATTTATGGCGACAAATTATACATCAGTACCAAGGTCGCCCCGCTCAAACAGGAACTGCTGTTTCAGAAGGAGAATATTTTGCTAAGGGTGAATGAAGCACTCAATGAAAACGTAATCAAAGAGGTGATCATTAACTGAGGCGGACCCTCGGATCAATCCAACCATATAGCAGATCAGCAAGGATATTTATCAGGATAAAAAAAGCAGACGATACCAATACTGAACCCATCACCACCGGGAAGTCCAGTTTTTCCAGCGCGTCTACCGTTATTTTTCCAATTCCTCTCCATCCAAAAATATATTCTACAAAAAAAGCGCCTGCCAGCAGTTCGGCGAACCAACCCGTCACGGCAGTAACCACCGGGTTAAGGGCATTACGCATTGCATGTTTCCAAACAACCTTGCGAACCGACAGTCCCTTGGCATAAGCCGTTCGTATGAAATCCTGCTGCAGGGTATCCAGCATAGCACTTCTTGTAAGTTGGGTGATGATTGCAAGAGGGCGAATACCCAGCGTGACCGCAGGTAAAATCAACCGGCTCATGGTGAGGGTTTTTCTTCCTGTTTGCTCATCGAGATCGAACCAGCTTCCGGCCATATGAAGTCCCGTGTATTGGCTCAGCAAAAATCCAAAAACATATGCAATCACGATACCCATAAAAAACGAAGGCGCGGAAATACCAACGATGCTGGCAAAAATGGAGGAGCTGTCTAGCCAGCTACCCTTTTTTACCGCAGCCAGCACGCCCAGGAGTATTCCAAAGAAAACAGCAATTGCCATGGCAGCTGCCGCCAGTAACAGCGTGCCGGGTAATGCTTCCATGAGCACCGACCATACTTCTTTCTTTGACTGGTAAGATCGTCGCAGGTAAGGAAGTTTAAGCACGAACCGGGTTTCACCGCCAATGGACAATCCATGAATCCTCTTTTGTCCGATGGCTTCTTTGGTATATATGCTCAACGGGGAAACATCATTGAGGTAATAGACAAACTGTTTCCATCGAGGCTGATCAAGGTAGAGTTCTTTGCGGATGTTTTCCTGTGTAGCGGCATCAGCGCGCTGACCAATGACCAGTCGGGACGGATCACCAAATCCCTGGAACAGTAGAAATACAAGCACAACCACCCCTCCCATTACCAGGAGACCATAGAAAGTTTTACGAATGAGGTATCGAAACAAAGCAGCCGCTTTTGATGCAACAATTATTTGCCCAGGGTGTCCAGTGCTTTCTTAAAATCGGTATACGCCCATTTGTGCACAACGGTGGCATCCTGCAACAAGTAGAGCGTAGGATTTGCCCTGGCGGCCGTTTTAATAGCCACCGCATCGCAAAGAAATGTGACGGGTAATACACCAGTTGCCTTTTGTACCTGTTCATCCATCCCATGCATATTTGTCACCAGGTAAAAGTTCATGTGCCTGGCCTGGGCCCTAGCGATAATTTGCGTGAGCGCCTTATTGAGTTCGGCCGAAGGATCGGCGTTCATTTCATCTTTCACAAACAAGAACAGCGATTGCCCGCCTTGTTCAAGGATGGCATGGGTGGTATCATTGCCAGCGCTGCTGCGCAATACAAAATCTTTTATTGCTGGCTGGGCGTTTCCTTCACGCACCAGTTTATCGTAGCGCCGCACAAATTTGTAAACGGAATCATCAAAATCTTCGGGGAAATTATCGGCAGTGAATTCAACCTGTTTTCCTGCTTTCTGGTACACAAAGGTGATCACCGTGCTGTCGGGTAATGAGCCGGGCGGAACTTTCATCTGCTGAATGAGATTCTTCCCCACTTTGTACGGAAGACAATCCACCACAGGCAGGTGCTTTAACACGTAGCCCTGCAATCCGAAAGAAAAGATGGTGCCGAGCACCAGCAGTCCCACACTTAGTGCCTGTGCAAACAAAGGCTGAACCCGTTTCCTGTACACAAAAATGAAAACGATCAGCGCGGTGAGCAACAAGTCTTTCATGAAAGACTGCATGGCAGTAAGCGGGATGCAGTCGCCGAAGCATCCACAGGTGCGTATTTTACCAGAAAGCACGGCATAGCCCGTCAGGAAGGTAAAGAAGATGATAAGCAGTAGAAGCAGCCAGCTGAACAAACTCATACGCCAGCCGAGCAAGACCGCTATGCCTGCAATGATTTCGAAAGCGATCATCAGGATTGAAAAAGCCAGCGTGTAGTTATCCAGGAAACCCATTCCCCAAACTTCAAAAAACTCCTGCATTTTATAACTCAGTCCCAGGGGATCATTTGCTTTTACCAAACCGGAGAATATAAAAAGTACCCCAACAATGACCCTCGCGATATTCAGTGCAATTTTCATGAAGCGGATGTTTTGGGTAAACTGGTGTTAGTGTTTTCCTTCGGTGATCAGGATAAGCGCGAATGCCGAATAATTAATAATATCGAAGTAATTGGCATCGATACCTTCGCTGATCATCGTTTTCCCATCGTTACTGATAATTTGTTTGATGCGCAGCAATTTGGACAGAATTAAATCGGTGAAGCTTTCCTGGCTCATATCGCGCCATGCCTCGCCATAATCGTGGTTTTTGTCCTGCATCAGCTGCTTTGCATGGGCAATCTGTTCATTGTACAGTTGCTCCGCCCTGTCAGCGGGCAAATCTTCCGGATCCCTGCTGGTCAGTTGCAACTGTAATAACCCGATAACTGCATAGTTGAGAATCCCACGAAATTCCGAAGCGATATCGTCCCCGATTTTTTGCAGCCTTTTTTCCTGGATGGTTCTGATCCGCTTTGCCTTGATAAAAATCTGGTCGGTGATTGATATGGTGCGCAGTACACGCCAGGCGGTACCGTAATCCCTGGTTTTTTTCACAAACACATCGCGGCATTGTTCTATAACGGCATCGTACTGCGTACTGGTGGTATTCATCGTTTGAGAGTGGAAATTATTCTGCAACTTTAGCCTCAAAAATAACGATATAAAGCCAATGTTTACAATCAACTGCCGGGGACGTTTGCTGGTGATCGATCAACCGCTGGTGATGGGCATTATCAATCTAACACCCGATTCCTTTTATAGTGGCAGCCGCTTCTCCCAAACCGAAGCAATTTTGCAAAAGGCCGGGCAAATGCTGGCGGAGGGTGCGGCGATACTGGATATTGGCGGACAAAGTACACGTCCGGGTAGTGAATTATTAACGGCCGATGAGGAAGCGAAGCGGATACTGGAGCCCATCGCGGCTATCAAAGACCGCTATCCTGATTGTATTATTTCGGTGGATACCTTTTATGCAGAAACAGCCCATGCCGCGGTGAATGCAGGTGCTACGATTGTAAATGACATCAGTGGCGGGGCGATGGATGGAGATATGCTTGCAACCGTGGCTGATTTGGATGTGCCCTATATATGTATGCACATGAAGGGCACGCCGCAAACCATGCAGTCTGAGGCTGTTTACAAGAATATTACGGTTGAAGTACTGGATTATTTCATCCGGAAGACAGAACGATGCGCCCATGCGGGCATAAAAGACATCATAATCGATCCGGGCTTCGGCTTTGCGAAAACCATCACGCACAATTTCCAGTTGCTTCGGGAACTGTCGGTTTTGAAAATGCTGGGAAAACCGTTGCTGGCCGGATTATCAAGAAAGAGCTCGGTGTACAAAACGCTTGGTATTACGCCGGAAGAATCCCTCAATGGAACCACCGTTTTAAATACCCTGGCACTGCATGGAGGCGCTTCTATACTGCGTGTACACGATGTGAAGGCTGCCAGGGAAGCCATCAGACTATTTACCGCTGTACAAAGCGCATAAAAAAACCGCAGCTCCCGGCCGCGGTTTTTAGTATCATTTCAACGTTTTATTTGCTGTTCGGATGGGCTTGTTTTTCCATCTGCTCCCTTAGTTGCGGGGGCAGGTTGCGCATGGGATCGGCAGCCGGCTGCGAATCGCTTACTTCTACTACGTCGATGTCAAAAATCAGGGCATCATTGATTTTAAACGGAGAACCCTGTGGTGGGTTTCTGCCATAGCAAAGCGCACCGGGCAGGTAGAGTGTTCCCTTACCGCCTTTTTTAAACAAACGAACACCTTCATCGAGGCCGGGGATAGATCCACCATAGCCAACGCGGAAAGTGAAAGGCGTTTCTGTAGGCGCCATGGTCGACTGGAATTCTTTGTCGTCGCGGAGTGTACGGCCTGCAAAACGAACGGACACATATTTGCCGGAATCAACCGCAATGCCGTTGCCCTGATCTTTCACTACTACAAATGTTCCGGTGCCGGTTTTTGTGGCAGTAATATTTTTCTTTTTCAGGTACTCTTCCATTTCGGCAACGCCTTTTTTCAGGTCCTCTTCTACCTGGGCCTTGCGCCTTGTCTGCGCCTTCGTAATCTCTGCCTGGCGATCGGATGAAGCTGCTTCCTGGGAAGCGAAAACATCTATCACTTTCACATACGTCGTAAGGCGATCGCCTTTCTTGAAGAAGGGAGGCAGCTGATTGGGGCCTGCACGCTTCATGAGCGTATCCACCAATTGTACGATTACCGCGCTATCACCTTTGCGGAGTTTGGGAAATACTTCGATGGGCGAATAAGCATCGGGCGGAATATTGCCTTCGATGGGCAGGAACTGGGGCATTTCATCGTAGGTCGACTGCAGCACAGAATCGTTCTTGCCCAGCTTGATCACAAAGTTCAGCTTCATCACACTGCCGGTTTTCGTGCCCGTGTCTTTGCTATCGCCGGGATACACTTTGTACATGACACCGCTCTTTGTTTTCTGGTAGCCACCGTTGTCTTTACAGGAGCTAACCGCCAGCGCCAGCAATGCCAGCAGGGTAAAAGAGTAAAAAACTTGCTTTTTCATGATTGTTTGTTATTGTAATAAAGATGCATTCTCTCTGATAGAAGCCTTAAATTTCTGTACGGTTTTTTCGAGCGAATCGCTGCTACGTCCGCCCGATGCATTGTAATGTCCGCCGCCGTTGAAATAAGTCCGGGCAAACGTATTGGTATCAAAATCACCTTTGCTTCTAAAACTCCATTTTCTCTCTTCGTCGCGGTCGATGACAATCGCTGCCAGTTTTATTCCCTGGATTGTAAGCGGGTAATTTACCAAACCTTCCGTATCGCCGGTCCGGATATCAAACTTAAGTAAATCCGATTTGGCTATTGAAATGAGGGCCGTGTTGTATTCATACATAATTTCCATCCGGTGCAGCAATACCATCCCGATAAAACGGAGTCGGTTCTCCAGGAAATTGTCATAAATATTTTCGTGAACTTTTGTATGATTGAAGCCCGTCTCTTTTAATTGTGCTACCATCCGGTGCACCCCGGCCGTGGTTGCCGGAAAGCGGAACGAACCCGTATCGCCGATGATGCCCGCGTATAAACACTCTGCAACCGATACATTGATCAATGCACCCTGCCCGCTCTCTACAATGAAATCATAGATCATCTCAGATGTGGAGCTTTTGCTGGTATCGCTCACACCGAAATGGAAGGCCGTTGTCTCCGGCTGCTGGTGATGGTCCACCAATATTTTGGTGCAGTTCAGTTCCTGCAATAGGGACGCCATATTTTTGGTGCGCGAAAGTGTATTAAAATCGAGGCAGAACAACCATTCAGCCTGTTTCAGCACGGCCTCTGCTTCCGCGCGGCGATATTCGAAATCTATTACCTTTTCGCAACCCGGCATCCAGTTTAAAAAATTGGCCCAGTTGGTGGGTGAAACTACAGTGACCTGGTGGCCCAAGGCCGTCAGTACGTGATACAATCCAAGGGAAGAACCCATTGCATCGGGGTCGGGCTTCTGGTGCGTTGTAATCACCACCTTTCGGGGCGATGCGGTCAGTTGGGGAAATATTCCGGAGACAGGCTGCATAAAAAATGGTGGCGAAGGTAGTTAAATCTTGCTGTTATGCTGTGTTTTTTAAGGCTTTCACAAAATCCCAACAAACGGCACTGTAAAAGCCCGAAACTTTATTTAGTTTTGCAGCCCAAATTACAGACATGAGCAACAGAACATTTACCATGATCAAGCCGGATGCTTTTAAAGCCGGACATGCCGGGCTGATACTCGACAGGATTATAAAGGAAGGATATCGTATTGTCGCCCTGAAACTGACACAATTGACACCGGAAAGAGCCGGTGAATTCTACGCCGTGCACAAAGCTCGTCCGTTCTACGGCGAACTGGTTGAATTTATGAGCAGCGGTCCCATTTATGCAGCAATTCTTGAAAAAGAGAACGCTGTTGCTGAATTCCGCAAATTAATTGGCGCCACCGACCCCGCAAAAGCAGAGGCAAATACCATTCGTAAGTTGTTCGCAGCTTCA
>JAGWTK010000100.1 GCA_028876035.1 Bacteroidota bacterium | reverse complement strand
CGGTACCGTAAAATTGGACGGACTGGGAAAATTTGGGGTAGGTCCGGTGGTGCCGCATGTGGAGAATAGTCTGTTTGGCAACCAAAACGATCCGCATTTTCAATTGGGCGGATGGAACACCGGCGTAGAAGCTGCTTTGCGCGCCACGTTCTACAAATATGTATACCTGGAATTTTGCGGCAAGCTTGATTATGCGCGGTACTCCAACCTGAAAATTTACAAGGGAACCGCCAAACAAGCTTTTGGTACCGGCGAGATCATCCTGAACCTGGGTATTACGTTTCCCACTGGTAAAAAGAAAGCCTGATCAATAAGTGACGGACAATTCTTTAAGTGCTGCGGCCAGTTGTTTGGGTGACTGGAAATGAATTCCTTTAATGCCAACGGCTTCTGCTCCGGCAACATTGCGCAGGTTATCGTCTATGAATAAGGCGGATGCAGGGTCTACGCTGTATCTGTTCAGCAGCAATTGATAAAATTCCGGAAAAGGCTTTCTCGTTTTTTCCACACCGCTTACTACCCGCCCGTCGAACCAATACAAAAACGGATGTCTTACCAGCGCAATCTGGAACAGTTCCGCCTGCCAGTTGGTGAGTGCATAGAGTTTATAACGACCGCTTTCTTTTAACTTCCTCAGGAGGCTGACCGTTTCAGGAATATCGCCCCGCAACATATCGGTCCATCTTCCATAATAATCACGGATTGGCTTCTCCCATTCCGGAAATTGCTTTACCAATACTTCTGTACCATCGCTGATGGGGCGACCGGCATCCTGTTCTTCGTTCCATTCACTGGTGCAGACGGTCGAAAAGAAATAGTCTCTTTTCTCCACGCTGTCAAAATACTTGTCGTCGTACACATACATCGGGTTCCAGTCGAGCAATACACCGCCCAGGTCGAATATGATGGTATTAATAGCCATTTGTAATGTTTATCAGGTGAGTTCAACGTATCCCGTATTCGTATCGGTTGCCAGGAACCGGTTACGCGTTGCTACAAAGGATGCGATGAGGTTTAAAACGAGTATAAAGCTTAGTCCTGCTGCCAGTGTAAAATGTTCAGCCACCATTCCAATAACAGAAGGACCAAAAAGAAAGCCAATCAATCCACCGCTGGCAACCGAGGAAATGCCCATGGCCGGACTGATACCCGGCACATTTGCAGCTGCGCTTAACAGTATTGGTACAATACAGGAATAGCCGATACCAATCAGGCTGAAGCCGATGATGGCGGCAATTTTCGAATGAAAAGCAATGGCCAGCAGGAAGCCGCTGGCAGAAATAAGACTACCTGCAATGACTACTTTTTTGGCACCGATTTTTGGTACAAGGCCATCGCCATTAAACCGGCCGAGGGCCATCATCACCGAAAAGCCGGCGTAACCCAAACTGGCAATAGATACCGTACTGTGCAGGGATTCTTTCAGGTAGATGGCACTCCAGTCGGCAATACTGCCTTCTCCCATAAATGTTACAAAGCAAATAAAGGCAAGCCCAATGATCGACAGCGGAGGTGCTGCCAGTGAAGAACCCGAATGGATGTATTGCTGGTGTACCAGCAGGTGTTGCCGGATAAACCACAACACAAGAATGATGCTGCCGGCCATGATCCAAATCTGCCAGCCGGCACGGATATGCAGCCAGTAGAAGATGGCCGCCAGTCCGGCACTTACGCCACCACCCAGGCTGTACATACCATGGCAACTGCTCATAATACGTTGCTGGTATTTCTTCTCAATGGTGTCGATAACGGCGTTGATGGAAACACCATTGAAAAAGCCCACCAGTCCGGTAAAGAACAAGACCAGCCAGAAAACAATGCGGTGATGTACATTTACCATTTCGGTATAGAGCAGGCATTGAAGAATGGGCCCTGCCAGCAACCAGCGACCTACTTTAATCCGGCTGAACACCGCAGGTGCAAGGAATACACCCGTGAGCGATCCTGCCGGCGATAACAACAGGGAAAGCCCGAGGCTACCATCGGTGAAGCCTAACCGAAGTTTAATAGCAGGGAGTGCTGCCACCCAAATACCCAGCAGCAGGCTGCCAATCCCGAGCAGAAAACCCATGGTGAACCCGGGTTTATTGCGGATAAAGGCGACCGTATTCGACAACATATTACTTGTACTTAAGCTTAAAATAGAGCATGATGAGCGACAACACCAGCACCGTTCCATTGGTATAGATGATGGAACCGTTTTGAATGATGATGCCATAAATGAGCCAGAGCACAACGCTGGCAGTAGCAAACAGGAACATGACCAGCGAAACGTCACCGGCCGACTTGGTTTTCCAGGTTTTAATCACCTGCGGAAGAAAAACCAGTGACGTAATGGTGCCGGCTACATAACCGAGTATTTCAATTGCCTGCATGGGAGCGTTTTGGTTGAGGGATAAAGATAAAAAGATCGGCGTAGTTCAGGCGGTGATTTCAATGCGGTTGCCTTCCGGATCCGCCACCACACTTTCATAGTACCCATCGCCGGTGGTTCTTGGGTCACCCAGAATGGTATAACCTGCTTGCCTCAATTGTTCCGTCAGTGCATCGACCCGTTCACGGCTGCCCGTGCTGAAAGCGAGATGGGTAATGCCTTTCCATTCCTTTTCCGGTGCATCCGGGCGGGAAGGAACACCCGGTTTCTGCATGATCTCCAGCCTGGCCCCGTCGGAAAACGAGAGAAAATAAGACTGGAACGATTTTGTGCGATTGTGGTATTTTTCACCGGCGACTGCACCGAAAAAACGGGTGTAAAAATCCCGGCATTGTTCCAGGTCCTCCACCCAAATGGCAACATGTTCAATTTTCATATCCGGTAAGTTGGTTGGCAGGGTCAAATATCAGGCAGTTTTTGTAACCTTTGCAGCATAAAATAAATAACTGTATGAATATCCCCGCAAATCTCCGCTACACTAAAGATCATGAATGGATCAGCCTGGAAGGTAATATCGCTACCATTGGCATCACCGACTTTGCACAAGGTGAACTGGGGGATATCGTGTATGTGGAAATCGAAACCGTAGGCAAGGCCCTTGCTGCCGAAGCGGTATTCGGAACTGTAGAAGCGGTAAAAACAGTGAGCGATTTGTTCCTGCCTGTTGCCGGAACAATCAATGAAGTTAATCCCGCCCTCGCTGCGCAACCCGAACTCGTAAACACCGACCCCTATGGCGAAGGCTGGATGATCAAAATGACCGTAGACGAGCCCGCTGATTTCCAGGCACTGCTGGATGCAGAAGCCTATAAATCGGTGATTGGGTAAATCTGTCCGCAACAAGCTTCCGTATATAGTGCAGTGGTCTGCCCGTGACGGATCACTCCACAAACACTGACCGATTGAGCAATTCTGTTACATACAATGAACAGGAACTGGTATTGTCGTTGAAGGCAAAGGATCAGGCTTCTTTCAGCTACCTGTACGACCACTACGCCGGGGCGCTGTACAGCGTTGTGCTCCAGGTTGTGTCCGACAGGGAACAGGCAAATGATGTATTACAGGAAGCATTTGTGAACATCTGGCGCAAGATCGACAGCTATGATGCGGGCAAAGGCAGGTTGTTTACATGGATGCTCAATGTGACGAGGAACCTTGCCATCGACCTGGTTCGCTCGAAGTCGTACCGCAACAGTCAAAAGAACCAGCCGTTGCCGGAAGACACGGAATGGAGTGGCGGGGGTATCGTGCTTCCAAATACAGTGGATACGATTGGACTGCGCAAACAAATTGGAAAGTTAAAAGCTGAACACCGGACCCTTATTGATCTCGCCTACTTTAAAGGGTATACACAGGAAGAGATCGCACAGCTGGAAAACCTCCCGCTGGGAACGGTGAAGACAAGAATACGAACCGCATTAATTCAATTAAGAGAATACCTGAAGTGAATACACAGGAATACATAGCGAGTGGCATTGTTGAAAGTTATGTGCTTGGTTTGGCCAGTGCCGACGAGCGCCTCGCTTTTGAACAGGCCTGCGAACAGTATCCTGCCGTACGGCAAGCGAGGGATTCCTTCGAGCAAGCACTCGAAGAACAAGCATTGGCCGCAGCGGTGACGCCACCCGCTTTCACAAAGGAAAAGATTATGGCAGCTGTGAATGTCACTGCCCAAACAGTAGCATTCGGTAACGAGGACCTCCGTAAAGAAACTGCCAAAGAATATAGCCTCTCACCCCAGGCCTCACGCCTTGGCTCCCTCAGGTGGCTCGCCGCAGCCTCCGTTATTTTGCTGTTGGGGAGTACGGCACTCAATTTTCTACTGTACAACAAATACCGCGCTGCCAGCGGACAATTGGATGAAATGTTAGCCAGCAATCAGCAGATGGCCTCCGCCAATAAAGTAATGCAAACAAGGCTGGATGAATACACGCAAAGCATCAATCACCTGAAAGATTCCAATATGGCGGTGATCGCGATGAAGGGACAGGCGATTGCGCCGCAGAGTTTATCGACTGTTTACTGGGATCGTCAAACCAAAGATGTTTTCCTGCTCGTAAATGCATTGCCCATGCCTGCTGAAGGCAAGCAATTCCAGCTCTGGGCGATCGTGGACAATAAACCTGTTGATGCTGGTTTGCTGGATATGAGCCAGGCGAATGCCCTCGTTAAAATGAAAAATATTCCCCGCGCGCAAGCCTTTGCCATTACGCTTGAGAAGAAAGGAGGCAGTGCTGTTCCCGACCTGAAAGCACTCTATGTAATGGGTAAGGTATAAGCTTGTGAAATGAATGTTTTAGCTTAGCACGATGTTACTGTTGCTAAAACGACTATTCAGCACTTTTGTACCGGCCATTTTTTGGACCATCCTGATACAGGTATTGTTATGTTTGCCCGGTTCCTCCATTCCCTCCGGCGGTATTTTCAGTACACCGCAAATCGACAAACTCGTTCACGTCACTTTATTTGGCGGATTCACCTGGCTTTGGTCATACTGGCTCTATCGCAGGGGCGTAAATAACTTAGCCCTGCTATTTTTTATTATCTATATTATAGCAGCGGCAGATGGTATTGTGCTGGAGTTTGTACAACGCGATTATATTCCCAACAGAAGTTTTGACCCGGTAGATATTATTGCGGATATGGGCGGTGCAAGTATTGCTTTTGGTATCTGTAATATCCGCTATGCAGGCAGGGCCATAAAAAAGCCCCTGTAGAAACAGGGGCCGTTAACCAAAACTAACTGCTTATGAGAAAATTGACTGCTTATGTGAGAGAAACTTTATTAAGTGCTTGTTACCTATACAACGCAAAACCGGTGCCAGTAGTATGACGCTCCCGGTTAAAAAAGGTTTAAACGAAACCTACGCCCTGCCGCGTTTAACGATTCCTTTGCATTTGCGCGATAATTATTACGAAAATGCCCGGTGCAAAAGCAAAAAGCGCCCGATCGGAGCGCTTTATGTAGAAAATTTGCAATAGTTATATTGAAATTATTTACCCATCAGTCCTTTTAGCGTATCCAGGATCCCTCCACCGCCTGTATTGCCGGCAGCTCCGCCGCCGGTGAATTGGCTGATGATATTTTGAATGTCCAGCCCGCCGCCGGTATTACTGGAAGCGCCACCGCCGCCTACCAGGCTGCCGATAATGCTTTGAATATTAAAACTGTTGTCAGAAGGGTCGTTGGTTTTGTGAACAAGATTTTGCAAAACCGTAGGAATGAGTGTTGCGGCGATGCCACTGGCTGCTCCCTGTCCGAGTCCAAACTTATTCATCAGTGTTTGGATGAAATTGCCGGAAATCTGTTGGGTTACCGGGTGATTGGTTACGTCTCCGCCCGATTGGTTAAAAAGACTGGCTACATCGGAAACATTACCACTGGCGATCATTTTTTTAAGTTCGTCGGTAATTGAACTGCCTGCAGCGGAGATGGCTGCCTCATTATGTTCATTGGGAATAGCGGGGTTGTCAACGATTGCCTGGCCTGCATGCTGCTTTACCAGATCCAGTAAATTTTCTAACATATCTGGGAGTTTTAGTTACCATCAAGTTAGAATTTACCGCCGGAAAGTTGCACGTTCCTGCAGATTATTTTTCTGTAAGCTTAATGCTCGTTCTGTTTGGCCATTTTCTCCGCATTTTCGGCAAACTGGAGTTTGTCGATCAGTTCCTTGATTTCACCGTTGAGCACAGCATCCAGGTTGTACAAGGTGAGGCCAATGCGATGGTCTGTTACCCTTCCCTGCGGAAAATTATAGGTGCGGATTTTTGCACTCCGGTCACCCGTGCTCACAAGGCTCTTTCGCTGGCGGGCAATTTCTTCTTCCTGCTTGCGCACCTGGTCTTCATACAATTTGGTCCGCAACATTTGCATCGCCTTCTCGCGGTTGCCCAACTGGCTTCTTTCGGTTTGACAAACGACCACCGTACCCGTGGGAATATGGGTGAGAAATACTTTTGTTTCTACTTTGTTTACGTTTTGTCCGCCTGCACCACCACTGCGCGCCGTTTCCATCTTCACGTCACTTTCCCTCAGTTCAAAATCCACTTCTTCGGCTTCCGGCATTACGGCCACCGTTGCCGCACTCGTATGTACCCGCCCGCTGGCTTCTGTATCGGGTACGCGCTGTACGCGGTGTACACCACTTTCAAACTTCAGCGTACCATACACATCATCACCCACAATTTCTACTTGTACTTCTTTGTATCCCCCTACTGAACCCTCACTCTCAGAAAGAATGGCGGTTTTCCAGCCACGGCGTTCACAATATTTCACATACATCCGCAACAAATCGCCCGCAAACAAACTTGCTTCATCACCACCGGTACCGGCACGGATTTCAAGAATTGCATTCTTCTCATCCTGCGGATCTTTGGGTATCAGCATTTGCCGGATGGTTTCTTCCAGTTCCTGCTTTCTTTCCTCCAATCCGGTCACTTCCGCCTTGGCCAGTTCACGCAGTTCTTCGTCATCGCCATTCAACGCTTCCCGGTTGAACTCGATATCATCCAATAATCTTTTATAGGCCTCCGATGCCTGTACAATTTTTTCCAGGCTGCGGTATTCCTTACTCAGCGCACTGAATCGCTGGTTATTGTTCACGATCTCAGGATTCGTGAGCGCTACGCCCAAATCGTCGAACCTGGCTTTTATGGCGGCTAATTTGTCTAACATGTTGTATGCAATACCGGTGCAGGATTTTATCATCAGGCATTCAACCGGCAGGCCGCAAAATTAGCTTTTGGAGGGCGTTTAACCAAACAACCACCGCTTTGGCAATGCAGGTTCCTCCCGCAATTTTCTGCCTTCACTTACCTTTACTATTGGTCAACTTACCTGATACACTCGTCTATGGCCCGGAAAAAATTCAGCGCAACACAGTTATTCGATGGTTATAGCCTGCGAGGTATTAATCATGTACTGATTACTGATGAAAGAGGGCGCGTCGACGCCATTGTACCAGCTGCAGAAGCGGGCGATGATGTGCAGGAATTTGATGGTATTCTTTCACCCGGACTCATCAACTGCCATTGTCATCTCGAGCTGAGTCACCTCAAAAATGTGATTCCACCACACACTGGTTTGATCAACTTTTTGTGCAGCGTGGTCACCAAACGCGGATTTGAACAGGAATTGATCCAGGAAGAAATACGTAGAGCCAATACTGAGATGGAAGAGAATGGCATTGTTGCCGTAGGCGATATCTGCAATACGGCCGATGCGATCGCTGTCAAACAGCAAAGCAATATCCGCTGGCACAGTTTTGTAGAAGTGCTCAGTTTTACCGACGCCCGCGCTGCACAAAACATGGGTCAGTACGGCGCCGTATTGCAGCAACATAAAGCAGCCCTTGGTTTACCGCATGCCGCTAACCTCACGCCCCACGCCCCCTACAGCATCAGTCCGCTCAGTTTCGAAATGCTGAACGATGCCACAGCGCATCAAACTATTTCCATCCATAACCAGGAGCATCCCGCAGAGGATGAACTGTACAAAACGGGCGGTGGTGGGTTCCTGAACCTCTATAAGATTTTTGGGGTGGAACAATCGCCCATGCCCGTGACCGGCAAGAGCAGCCTGCGTTCCTGGTTACCGCATTTCAAAGGCGGACAAACCATATTCCTGGTACACAACACCTATACGCCCGCAGAAGACGTTGACTTCGCGAGAGCATATGCATCGGAAAATAATCTGCAACTGGTTTTTTGTTTTTGCCCGAATGCCAATCTCTACATCGAAAACAGGCTGCCTGATTTTTCGGTGTTCGACGGGGGGCAAGAACTGCGCGTACTCGGCACCGATAGTTACAGCAGCAACTGGCAACTGAGCATCGCCAGGGAGATCCAGGCCATTCATGACCGGGTTCCTGGTATTCCGGTGGAGACATTGCTGCAATGGGCCACACTCAACGGGGCGAAAGCCCTGGGATATGAGAACGATTTGGGGAGTTTTGAAAAAGGAAAGCAACCCGGCATCTGTTTGATAGCGCCCGACTTCAGCCGCTCCGACAAAATATTATGACAGAACTTCCTGCAGGATAGGAAGTGAACGCATGGTGCCGAAATCCTGGAAATGGAGTGCATAAAACTGGTGGTAAGCATTCATGAGTTGCCGGCGCGTTTCTTTGTTTAGTTGGATAGCGCTTAACTCGGCCGGCAGCATCGTCTTCAATAATTGCGAAGTGATAAAGCTTAGTTGTCCGCCCAGGAAATAAGGATGAATCGGCTGCTCTGGTACAAAAGCCCCTTCCTGCAAATCGAGGTAGCTTGTTGCATCTTCATATTCATCAGTGAGCCGAAAGCCAAACAGGCTGGCCAGGTGCAGCGCGAAAAACAGCGGAAAGTTGGCGACCACAGCGCCGCTGCTTTCATCCAGGTGGATCAATGCATCTTCTGCGAAATAGAACAGATCAGCGTTTTGTTCCGGCTGTTTGATGGTCTTCGAGAGCAGCTCTACCATAAAAAGCGCCACGGCGTTTTTGATAACGTCTGAAAATACATGCTGGTAGATATGGCCCCAGCGAAATTCTTTGATGCGCTGCAGGTTCTTCAGCTCATTGTGATAGGCTTCCAGGTCGAGGATGGCCCCCGGTTGAAAAAACATGCCTTTGCCGCCGGATTTCCCGCTACTCGTGCGCACCCCATTGACGAGGTAAGATTGCAATCCGAATAATTCCGTGTAGATAGTCGTAACGACGCTGGTCTCGCCGTATTTTACCGTACGCAGCACAATGCCTTTTGTTGTATGAACCGTCACACTGCAATTTACAGGTGTTGCCCGTTTCCGGCGAAACGAATGTTAATGCGATCGCACAAAAAAACAATGCGTTAAACCCGGCGTTCATTAGTTGGTCTCAATAATTCGCTTCTAAATTATCCTTCATGGCTGTTACACTCCGGCAAAAAAATATGCATCTCTGGTGGCGGGCAGGCTTCGGGCCGTCTGCTGCCGATATACCTGCCCTGGACAAAGAACCAGCGGGCGTTCTCTTCAAAAGGATACTGGCTGCATCGAAATCTACGCCGCCCCTGCTGGACGTGACGGACCAGGAACTACAGCAATTGGTAATGGGGTCAGATGAAAGTCTCGGCATGTCAAAAATGCAACTCAGTCCGGAACAAAGAAAAATGCTGCGGGAAGCATCCACCACCGGTTTAAAAAACCTGAACCTGGCCTGGCTTACGCAAATGATCACCAGCTCACAACAATTACGGGAAAAGATGAGCCTGTTCTGGCACGGACATTTTGCAACCAGAACTATCAATATCATCCACCAGCAAAAGCTACTCGAAGTCATCCGGAACAACGCCCTGGGCCGTTTTGGTGATCTGCTGCGCGGTGTTAGCAAAAGCGGGGCGATGATCAACTTTCTCAACAACAACCAAAACCGGAAAGATCATCCCAATGAAAACTTTGCCCGTGAACTCATGGAACTGTTTACCCTGGGAAGGGGTCATTATTCCGAAGATGATATCAAAGAAAGTGCACGTGCCTTCACCGGCTGGGGCGCAGACCTCAAAGGAGAATTCGTGTTCCGGCCTCGGCAGCACGATGAAGGACAAAAAACTTTCCTGGGGCATAGTGGGAACTATAACGGTGATGAGATCATCAATATCATCCTTGAACAGAAGCAGACCGCCTTGTTCATCACCGGAAAAATTTACCGCTACTTCGTTCATCCCGATGGAGATACTGCCCGAATCGCCACGCTGGCTGATCGATTTTACCGGAGCAATTACGATATCAGCGATTTAATGACGGCCATTTTTACGGCGGACTGGTTTTTTGATGAAAAAAATATCGGTACAAAAATTAAATCACCGGTGGAGTTGCTGGTAGGAATTCGCCGCAAGCTGCCGATGCAACTGGAGAATGAACAGGCACAGTTGCTGGTGCAACGTTTACTCGGACAAACCCTTTTTTATCCACCCAATGTAGCGGGCTGGCCGGGGGGCAAAAGCTGGATCGACAGCTCTACCCTCATGACCCGCTTGCGCCTACCGCAACTTATCTATGCAGGCGACACGCTTAACCTGAAACCAAAGGACGACGATGACACGATGATGGGTATGAAAGACCGCGAACAACGCGGATTGGGTAAGAAAAACGGCCTGGCAAAACCCGGTCAGCGAATCGGCGCTACGATCCAATGGGATCAATATATACCTCAATTTGCCAGCATACAACGCGAAGACCTGCTTGACAACCTCCGTAATCTCATTCTCATCAAGGCCGGGACATTAAAATCGGAAACTGTCCTGGGTTATGCGGATGCAAGCTCGAGGGAAAAGTTTATTCAAACAGTCACAGTGGGGCTGATGAGTACGCCGGAGTATCAACTGTGTTAATGTGATAAATGTGATAAATGTGACAAATGTGATAAATGTGATGAATGTGCGGATGCAATGTGGTAATGTGAAAAAATGCAAATGAGCAAATGTGGTATCAAGTACAAAGTACCAAGCACAAAGACTAGTCGCCAGAATGTGCTAACTGTGCAGATGGTTTTGACTTTTACATTTTGAATATTGAATTCACCAGCACTGGTTGCGTTCCGGATATCTTAAATCATTATATCTTATATCTTTAGAATTAGGTAGAACTTTCTCATTTGAATGTTCAGCGGCTGATAACAAACTAATTTATTTAGTATATTGCAGCTAAATTAGTTAGTATGTTTAGAGGGGTTAACGGATGCGAGTTTCAG
>JAGWTK010000099.1 GCA_028876035.1 Bacteroidota bacterium | reverse complement strand
ACTTTCACTTTTGTTTGTAGCTGTGATTTTGTGAAGTTTTTTACCAGCCCGGTGACCCGAAATGTCACAACATACCTTTGGCCCCAAAGCGCAACACCTTAATATGAAAAAAATTTTCAAACGATTCAGACAAATCAAGGCCATCCAGGTGGTGGCTTTTATTCTCCTGCTGGGTGCAGCATGTTTATCCTGCAATTTTATTGTTCCACGACGAAATAAGCTTTACTCAATCGGACTTGCGATTGACATGCCCACCAATACAGAAATAGTAGATGGTGTATTGAAGTCTGTACAGAGCAAAGACACGATTCAAATTTCATTTATTGAAGATATTCGCATTTATCGCTTTGCACCAACCCATATATGGAAGACAGAGTCCGATGGAACAATGACAGAAACGGGGGCTGTTGTCCCCGATAGCCATCCCTATTTCTGTTTCAGGGCAGGTGATGAAAAGGGTCTTTATTTCCCTCGTCCGAAAGATGGCGGAACGCCCCTGATCTTGCCAGTCGACTCTATTCTGATAGCCAGCGGATTTAAGGGCATGATGATAAGTATTCCTAATGACAAACTGCCAAAGTTGAATGGGCCAAGGATAGAAATGCCTTTTGGTTTCGAACAAAGAATTGCTAATAGTTTTAAGAAGAATGAGACAGACTTCGACTCACTGTATTTAACCTTTAGCAAGAATATGGACACGCGCGGGCTAACGCTTTCTAAACAATTAGACAGTGCCTATGGAACGAGGTTGATCAAATGGAGTATGCTGTTCAATGAATATTTTTCTTCTTTGCAAAACCAACCTGTTCCGAAACGGCATTTTTCACTTGAGTTTATCGCTGATCCTCCTATTAATGAGCAGCGAGTAGACAGTGTTTTGGCGGTATATAGAGCGATGAAACAGTGAGGCCTGCTGATTAGCCGATGATCCTGGAAATAAAAAAGCCGGTTGTTAGTTGAATCCAATTAACAACCGGCTTTTAATTCGCTGTAGGGGGAGGAGTCGAACCTCCACGGGGCAGTTAGCCGCAGCACAAAGTTCAGTGGTCGACCCTGGTCGCACGGCCATTGCTGACTGTGCGGCTCTATGCTGTGTTTATCCTGTGGCCCCCACCCCCGAGACAAGAGGGCATGTCTGCCAAAAGTTTCATCACCCCACAATTTTAAAGAACGTTGACAGTGCAATATTAAAGAATATCCCCGATATGTTCGAAATAGTTTAAGTTTTTTTTGAAATAATTAGATTTTATATAGAAATTTGACTATATTGTAGAATTAATTCAAAAAACAAATTTGAAATGGGGGCAAAATTGAATCTTGACAAACTGGATCTGCAGATCATCCAGGAAATGATGGAAAATGCAGGTATTTCCTATGCAGATCTTGGGAAAAAACTATTTGTCTCCGGCGGTACCATCCATGTGCGGATCAAAAAACTGCAGGATGCCGGTATTGTTAAAGGTACTAAACTCAACGTAGATATTAAACAGCTCGGCTATGATGTCATCGCTTTTATCGGCATCTACCTGGAAAAAAGCTCCCTCTACGATTTTGTGGCAAAGGAATTGCGTAACATACCGCAGATCGTGCGGCTCAACTATACAACCGGCAATTACAGCATGTTTGCAGAGATAGTGTGTAAGGATATCAACCAGTTACGTTTTGTGCTGCACGACGAATTGCAAAAAATCAAAGGCATCGAACGCACCGAAACTTTTATTTCGCTGGAAGAAAGCTTTTCGCGGAACGTACACGTGAACGAAGAGAAATAAAGACCCGGGCCCAACGTTGTACAAGGGTATCCATCCAGGAAAAACCGAAATTCAACCATACTATGAAATACACTGCCGTCCTCCTATCGCTCGGCTTGCTGCTGCTCTTTAACAGCAGCTGTAAGAAAACCAAGGCCAGCAAAGAGCCCATGCTCACCGTGGTCACTACTCCAGCCGCTAATTCCACTAACCTGAACTTGCTGGGTCCTAACTTTCCGCTCACAGTTGAAATTACTTCCGTTATGCCGGCCAAGGGGGTTAAGATCGATATCACCGCCAATATCGACGGTTCTGCCGGCACACCCTACTTTACGAGCAGCAACACCACCTCCGCTCCCCAAAACGATTATACCATCACCAATACACCTACTGGAAAAACCTGCGTAGTAAACATCACCGTTAGTTCGCAATCAGATGCGGGTAATGTGTGGAAGGGACAGTATCGGTACTCATCTAAGTAATGTGCAAATGTGCAAATGTGAAAATGTGCAAATGAAGAACCCGTGAGTTTCAATCAAACATTCTGGCTAACTGGCAGAAGAAAAGCCGGCGAAGAATTAGAGCTGTTGCACAAAAAGAACTTTAAACCTTAGACTTTCAACATTAAACTTCTTCATGTGTGAAAATGTGCAAATGAAGAACCTATGAGTTCCAATCAAACATTCTGGTTAACTGGCAGAAGAAAAGCCGGCGAAGAATTCGGGCTGTTGCACAGAAAGAACTTTAAACCTTAGACTTTCAACATTAAACTTCTTCATGTGTGAAAATGTGCAAATGAAGAACCTAAGAGTTCCAATCAAACATTTTGGCTAACTTGGCAGAAGAAAAGCCGGCGAAGAATTCGGGCTGTTGCACAGAAAGAACTTTAAACCTAAGACTTTCAACATTAAACTTCTTCATGACTTTACATCGAGCGCATCCCTCAACGCATTTCCCAGTAAATTGAACGCAAGCACCAACAACATGATCGCAAAGCCAGGCGCCAGTGCGAGCATGGGATTATGGGTAATGATAAAATTGTAGTTTTCTTTGATCATCAATCCCCAGCTGGGCTGCGGCGGTTGAACGCCCACGCCAAGAAAACTGAGTCCAGCTTCAATAACAATGGCAGAAGCAAAGTTAGAAGCCGCTACTACCAGCACCGGTCCGGCAATATTGGGAAGGATATGTTTCACTATTATCCGGCCATTGCGATAACCCAGCGCGCGCGCTGCCTCAACATATTCCAATCCGCGCGCGGCGAGTACCTGTCCTCTTACCATCCGCGCTACGGTGACCCACATCGTTAATCCAATCGCCACAAACACCTGCCAAAAGCCCTTACCCAATAAAAAAGTAATGGCGAACACCAGCAGCAGGGTAGGAATACTCCAGATAATATTGATAAACCACATGACGATATCGTCGGTCCGACCGCCAAAATAGCCTGCAATGGCGCCGAGCAGAATACCGATGCTCAACGAAACGATCACCGCCACCAATCCCACGCCCAGGCTTACCCTGGTGCCTACAAGCAGGCGACTAAGAATATCCCTTCCATACTTATCACTTCCCAGCCAGTAAGTTTTTTGTACAACAGGAGTGGGTGCCAGCTGCTGCAATGAAAATGCCATTCGTTCTTCAATGCCTTCGTCGATTAGTTTGTCTACAATCATGCTGTCGCCTGCCTCACGGTAATGGGTAACCGGTATATACTGCCAGGGATCGGTGCCGCCGGCAAACAGCTTCTGCAAGGCAGTTTCTGCAGGCTGCACCCCTTGCTTTTTCACGAGTAAAAACAATTGATGATAACCCGGTCTTCGCCCGCCTGTTTCTACGACCATGCGGTTGGCATAAGCAGAGCCATCGGGCGATAAGGGATACGCAAACAGGGCGACCAGCACCGAGCCTGCGATCACGCTCATGCCGAAGATAGCAGACGGGTTGCGCCTCAACCTTCGCCAGGCCGCTGCCGCCGCTGATTGGCCCGCAGGAGGATTTATTTGAGTTTTCTTCCCTTCCATTCGTAACCGGTTAACTGTGCCATCAGGCCGGCCACCACAATATAAACAATATGCAGGGGCTGCAACCAAAGCAACCAGGGAAGCAATTTTTCCTGCCGGAAGAATTGCGCCACCGGCTTCACAAACACCACTTCCATCAAAAACTTGGTCGCACAAAGCAATACAAAGTACATGAGTGAAAGCGGGTATCGAAACGACATGACGAGGAGGGAAAGCAATGCAAGGTTGGTACAGTAAACATGCAGCAATACCCAAAACATAGCGGGTTGCCGGTAATGCCTGGCCTTACTCGCCCAGCGTATGCGTTGCCGATAAAAGGCTTTCCAACTGGATGCAGGCGCGGTCACCACTATCGCATCTTTTGATTTACAATATCCGATAGCTCCCGGAAACCGTTTGGCCATCTTTTGCATCAGCAGCATATCGTCGCCACTGGCGATGTGATCGATGTCATTAAATCCGTCCACCGCTTCAAAAGCCACTTTGCTATAGGCGAGATTGGCACCATTGCACATGTTGAGCACTTTGCGGTGCACCACTGCGGCCGTGATGCCCTGCATCGTTAAAAAATCAAGGGCCTGGAACCTCGATAGCAAAGAACGGGTATCCCTGATCTGCACCGGGGCTGCAATGAATACCTGTCCGGTAGAAACATATTGTTGTACCAGGCTGCTAAGCCATCGCGGACCCATAACGCAATCTGCATCCGTCGTAACAACCAGTTCGCCCGTTGCTTGTTCAATGGCCGTTGCGAGCGCCTGCTTTTTAGGTGCTGCAGACATTTCACCTGCCTCGATACGGAGATAATGAATACATGAATTGGCCGCTGCCATTTCCTGCACCAGTCGGGGCGTGTCATCTTCTGAAGCATCGTCTGCTACAATAATTTCCAGCAGGTTTTTCGGGTAATCCTGCGCAAGGATACAAGTCAAACACTCCCTGATATTGGCGGCTTCATTTCGTGCGGGAACGATGACGGATACTTTTAGGGTGCCTTGAATGGCAGAAGCTGTTTGTTCCGGCACCGTGGTCCACCAGGCATGGTAGTACTGAAAAAAAAGGCCGTAGGTCAACAGCAGGAAGACCGTCAGAAAAAAAAGAGGCATCATCGCTTGCAAGATAAGCAATGATGCCCCGTCTTGTTAGTTCAGAAATATCCTTAGTTGCGAATAAAGCTCTGCGAGTAAACTTCGGATCCGTTGGTCATCTGCAGGTGGTAGACCCCTGTTGAGGCAATGGTAACGGGCAGTGAAAGGGTGCTGGTTCCGGCATCGATCCTACGGGTCCCTTTCCAGATCGTGCTACCCATACTGTTGATAATTTGTATCTGCCAATTTTGAGCGATGGCGCTTTGAACGGTGGTATAGACACTGCTACCAGAAGAAAATGCTTTGATGATCCCCGTATGGCTGTTGTTGCCGGCAACATTCAGCGAAGGCGAAGCATGAGTTTTACGGTCGCGGTCCACAATTACAATCTTATAATAATTGCTGCCCGCCAATGGTTGCGCATCTACAAACTGGTAGGTATGGCTTGTTCCGTTTTCGATCGGCGTTATTGAACCAATATGCGTGAAATTTCTTCCGTCTGCACTTCTGTCCATTTCGTAGTGATCGATATTAATCTCTGCGCTGGTGGTCCAGCTAATGATATTCGAACCTCCGCTGGTTTTTGCAGATAAGCTAACAAAAGTGGCCGGTAATGCCCCGCCCGCTGTCACGGAAAATATCCTTTTGGCCAATACGCGGTGGAAAAGCGAGTCGTGCCCTTTATCATTCATATGAATGCCATCGCCGGCATCGTAGCGGATCGAACTGTCGGCCGTAATCAGGTCTTTATAAAAATCGATTGCAAAAAATCCAAACTGTTGAAGGATGCTGTCTTTAATCTCCGCCAGCTTTCGTTTCACCTGGGAGCTCGCATAGTCGCCACTCGTCCTGGGCTGCGTAGTAGTCACAAAGCAGGGAATGCCGGCTTTGAGCGAGGAGTCGCGCATCGTACGAAGGCAGAGCATGATCCTTGCAATTGGAAGCGTGTCGTATGCATTCGAAGGAAAGTTCACCAGGATGACACTTGGCTTACTGGCAATGGCAGCGGTAATATTATGTAATGGGTCGGGCTGCAGCAGGGCATCGGAATAAGGCGATACATAGGAAGAGGGCATACCGCTGAAACAGGTATTGCCACCTTTTGAAAATCCATTGTCGATGATAGTATCCAAAGGCGGCGTTTGGTTATAAAACGCAGATAACCGGCCAACATAACAACTATCAAAGGAACCGGGGCCAAAACAGGCTGAGGTGGATGAGCCAACAATCGCAAGTTTTTTTTGCGCGCCAGCCGGCGAAACAACGAGCAACACGGGTATCCATAGCAGCAGCAGGTACTTCATAACAGAAGATTTAGAAAGGTTCAGGTAAAGGCAATCAACTGTTTACTTTGTTTTCCGGGTTGCAGAAGGTCCGCGAATATAAGGGATTCGATTTGGCAGGGGGTCGACATATAATATAAGTGTAAAAAAATCTTTCTCAAGATGTTTTAAATCCCAAAAATTCAACCTACATTTATATAGTTGTTTATCTAACTATATGCCAAACAACCATTTTAAGAAGGGAGAACTCTACAGTTTTATCACCGGTAAAGCGTCAACGGCCATTGCCCGCCGGCTGCAGAAGAAGTTCAATACAGCCGGGCTCAACCTAACCATTGAACAGTGGAGCGTGCTCTACCATCTTTGGAAGGAAGACGGGAAAAGCCAGCAGGAACTCTGCAACAGCACGTTCCGCGACAAACCCAGTATCACCCGGCTGGTCGATAACCTCGAGAAACTAAAACTGGTTAAAAGGGTTTCCTCGGCAGAAGACAGGCGGATCAACAAAATCTACCTTACCCCCGAAGCGAATACTCTCCAGGAAAGAACCATGCACCTGGCAGAAGAGACCCTGAACGAAGCGCTGCAGTCTGTTCCCCCTGCCCAAATTGAAGTGTGCAAGGCCGTGCTTCAGATTGTGTATGATAACCTCACGTAAAGAATTGCTCCATATAAATTCATTCAAAACTTTATTTTATGGCTACAACCACGCAACAAACAAACACACTCAAAGGAGGTGAATGGCTAATCCGGGAAAGCGCCCCGTTTGAAACATTCATACCCGAAGATTACAACGAGGAACAGCAAATGGTAAAAGATATGTGCGCCGGTTTCCTCGATGCAGAAGTGTTGCCGGTGATAGACCGCATCGATAAACTCGAACAGGGACTGATGCCATCCCTGGTGCAAAAAGCAGGAGAACAGGGCTTGCTCGGGGTTTCTGTACCCGAATCACTCGGCGGTCTTGGGAAAGACTTTATTACTTCAACGCTCGTAAATGAAGCATTGGGTGGTGGTTTCTCTTTTTCGGTTGCCGTAGCAGCCCATACGGGTATTGGCACCCTTCCTATATTGTATTTTGGTACCGAAGCACAGAAAGAAAAGTATGTCACCAAACTCGCTTCCGGCGAATGGAAAGGAGCGTATGGATTAACCGAGCCCAATAGTGGCAGTGACGCACTTGGCGCAAAAACAACCGCTAAACTGAGTGCAGATGGTAAGCACTATATTCTCAACGGGCAAAAATGCTGGATCACGAACGGTGGCTTCGCCGATGTATACACCGTCTTTGCCAAAATTGACGGCGAAAAATTCTCTGCGTTTATTGTTGAACGTGGGTTCGAAGGGTTCACGCAAGGACCGGAAGAACACAAGATGGGTATCAAAGGATCGTCTACCGTACAACTCTATTTCCAGGATTGCAAAGTACCGGCTGAAAACCTGTTGGGCGAAGCAGGCAAGGGTCATATCATTGCTTTCAACATCCTCAACATTGGTCGCCTCAAACTTTGTGCAGCTGCCCTGGGTGGTGCAAAAAGAGCACTCACTACCTCCATTGAATATGCTAACACCCGCGAACAATTCAAAACACCCATCGCCAGTTTTGGTGCGATAAAAAATAAAATTGCCGAAGCCGCTATCCGTATGTGGGTATGTGAGAGCGCGCTGTATCGTTCTGCAAAATGGATCGATGACAAAGAACACGAAGCCATCGCAGCCGGTAAGCCGTTTAACGAAGCACTGCTCGGTGCCGCCGAAGAAT
The DNA here is from genome assembly GCA_028876035.1 of Bacteroidota bacterium. Classification (GTDB taxonomy): domain Bacteria; phylum Bacteroidota; class Bacteroidia; order Chitinophagales; family Chitinophagaceae; genus JACMLD01. The sequence goes on along the minus strand of JAGWTK010000099.1, from coordinate 3,260 downwards.
ATGCGATTGAATGCGCCATGCTGAAGGTATATGGAAGTGAAGTACTTGATTTCGTGGTAGACGAAGGTGTTCAAATCCATGGCGGTAATGGATTCAGCGATGAATACATTATTTCACGCGCCTACCGCGACAGCCGCATCAACCGAATTTACGAGGGTACCAATGAAATTAACCGTCTCCTCACCGTAGACATGGTGCTTAAGCGCGCCATGAAGGGTCGCCTCGACCTCATGGGGGCTGCCATGGGTGTGCAAAAAGAACTGATGGCCATTCCCGACTTTGGCAGCAGCGACGATGCACCTTTTGCAAAAGAAAAGAAAGCGATAGCCAATTTTAAAAAGGCCATCCTGCTCACAGCAGGTGCTGCCGTACAAAAGCTGATGGCGAAAATTGAAGGCGAACAGGAAATTCTCATGCAGATTGCCGATATGGCCATCGAAACCTTTAACGCCGAAAGCGCCTTGCTGCGGGCCATGAAACTGGTGGAACTCCGTGGTGAAGCCGCGTGCAGCTATGAACTCGACATCGCACGCACCTGCTTGTACGATGCTGCCGACAAAGTGAACAAACACGGTAAAGATGCCATCAATGCTTTTGCCGAAGGAGATGAGCAACGCATGATGCTGCTCGGATTAAAACGTTTTACAAAAGTGGAACCTTTCAATACCAAAGAAGCAAGACGCCGTATTGCCGCCAGGCTTTTGTCGGACAATAAATATCCGCTTTAATAAAATACGATTAAATGGAGAAGCCACCGGAAACGGTGGCTTTTTTATATGTACTTGCGTGCTGAATAATTCAAACATTAATATTTTAAAACAGTTATTGTTGACCGGCCTTTGTTTGACCTATTTTAATTTATCTTCATTGGATGAAGCGGGTTTTGTTATTGTTCATGGTTGGCTTCCTTCAAATGCAGGCACAGCAAACTGCTCCTGGCTTCTTTTTTGTGAAAACAATCGGTCCGCTGGCCTTTCTGAAATACGGCCTCGGTGAAGACCGGCTCGGTGGCGCTAAACAAGGTTTCCTGGACTCAAATATTCTTCTAAAGGTGGTTGATTCCAATGGCATCAGCTACCGGGTACAACTCTCCCGCAACCACAGTGCCTGGATCGAAAAACAATACACGGTTCGCATACCCGGCAAGCAACCCGCCCCCTATCACCTAACCGGCAGTATGAGACTTCGGGGTGCCCGTCCTTTCGATACGCTTAGTATCAGTGTCGACGAGCGGCTTCCTTACCGGACGCAACAGCAAATCAACCCTTCGCGCATCGTTCTCGATATCTACGGAGCTACCAGCAATACCAACTGGATAACCCAGCTTCAAACAGCAAAAGAAGTAAAGAACGTTTACTATGAACAGGTGGAAGACGATCTGCTCCGGGTATACATCGATTTAAAACACGCACAGCATTGGGGACATACCGTGTACTACGACAGCCTGGGCCGTTTGCAGGTACTAATCAAACAACAACCACCCGTACTTGATATCAAAAAACTGCGCATCGCGATCGATGCCGGGCATGGTGGCGATAACCTGGGTGCATCCGGACTTCGATCAAAAGCATTGGAAAAGGACTACACGCTGAAGATCGCCAAACAGGTGCAGGCCCGGTTAAAAAAAGCCGGCGTATACCAGTTGTTCATGACCCGCAGCACCGATACGACTCTCGAAATGCCACAACGCATCCAGTTGCTGAAGTATTACCAGCCGGATATTCTCGTAAGCATTCACCTCAATTCGGCCGGCTCCGACGCGGTTCGGGGTACGAGTACCTATTACCGTTATATCGGGTTCCGTCCGCTCTCGGTTGCCATTTTGAAACAAATGGAAACTCTTGGTTTGAAAGAATACGGCAATGTGGGTAATTTCAATTTTTCTTTAAACGGACCTACTGCTTACCCGAATTGCCTGGTAGAAGTCGCTTTTCTCAGCAATGCAGAAGACGAAAAGCGCATCCTGGATCCAAAATTTCATGCGGCCGTCGCTAACAAGATCTACCTGGGCATCCGCGATTGGTTAGCCCAGCTCAATAAATAATAAAATATAAAAACCAGCACATGTTTATTCACCATGTCTATTTCTGGCTCAATAACCCTGATTCTGCGCAAGACAAAGAAGCACTTAAGGCAGGCTTGCAGAAATTAACAGCCGTAGAAACGATCGGTATGTACCAAATAGGTGAACCAGCCGCTACTAACCGCGATGTAATTGATCGTTCGTATAGTGTATCATGGATGCTGATGTTCGACAACCTGGAAGATGAAGAGATTTACCAGCATCATCCTTTACACCTCAGGTTTGTGGAAACCTGTTCGCACCTCTGGTCGAAAGTGGTGGTATATGACTCTGTAGACTAAATACAAATCAACCCTCTTCTTTTATGCAAGAAACGACCAACAGGCGCGCCTTCCTCAGTAAAGCAGCCAAAACGGCTGCGCTCTCCGCTGTTACCATTCCTGCCCTGGCTGCTGCGCCGGCGGCGGATAAAGTATTCATCCATCATGTTTATTTCTGGTTGAAAAATCCGGAAAGCCAGGAAGACAAAGACAAGCTGATTGCAGGTTTGAAGAAACTCGCCACGGTGAAAACCATCAACAGCGTCCACATCGGAGTGCCCGCTGCCACCAACCGCGATGTGATCGATCGTTCCTACAGTGTCTCATGGTGTCTGTTCTTTGCCAATAAGGCCGACCAGGACAGTTACCAGACGGATCCGATTCACCTCAATTTTGTAAAAGAGTGTTCATCGCTCTGGACGAAAGTGATTGTGTACGATTCGGAAGACGTTTGACGTCTTTTCCACTGGAGTAGTAAGTTTTAAGTTGTAAGTACTAAGTCTTTTCGCTGGTCCCACACAATACTGTGCGTACTCCCGAATAGTAATCACAATGGTAATGACCTTGCGAATGTTTTAGTCGAGCAATGCGGCTGCGGCCTTATCGATAAACCAATGCAACTCACCTGCAGGCTGTATAACCTGTGAGGGATACAGATCGGGGTGGTAATCACCATCGATGACTTCTTTCAATGCTTTCGCTTTTCCTTCGCCAGATACCAGGAAAGCCACTGCTGCGGCGCGGTTCACGATCGGCGCAGTAAGTGTGATGCGGTACATGTCCTGCTGTTGCAAAAAATACGCAGTAGTCAGTTTGTCTTCAATGTGCATGGTATGTGTGCCCGGGAACAGCGACAGCGTATGTCCATCGTCGCCCATGCCCAACAATACCAGGTCGAAGCTGTACGCATCATCCTC
>JAGWTK010000098.1 GCA_028876035.1 Bacteroidota bacterium | reverse complement strand
CGAAATCGTTATAAGGTGAGAGCGTAAACATGACAAATACAGGTAGTTCGTTTTTTAGCGTGCTTATTACTTCACGCACATTCGCATAACCGTCTTTACCCCTCATATAATGATACGTTTCCGGCGTACCGTCAAGCGATACATACAAACGCTTTGGATTGTATTGACGCACGGCAGCTATTAACCGTTGTGGCTTGAGGCAGTTGGAGAAGATATCGAAGTTGGGATGGTTGCGGGCGAACCATTCCAATATCTCATCGGCCTGCGGATGTAACAGAAACTCGCCTCCTTCCAGTCCGACCGTTGTCTGCCGATTAATACATTTAGCTTTCATAAGCTTTTTAATCGTTTCCAGTGACATGACAACCGGAGGACGCTTGGCCCAAATCAGGCAGTGCCTGCAACCGGAATCACACCGGTCGGTCGCATACAGCATCAGGGAAGACAGTCTTTTCGCCCCCGGGAAGAGGCGGTTACGGAGAAAGTGGTAACCACGGGCAAAATAATCTTTCTGATTAAAATGTTTCACAACGATTCTTATAACAGTTTAAACAGGTGCTGGTTGTTCCAATAAAGCAATTCAAGAGATTTTTTTCTAATCCGGATGTTTGTCTTGTCATAGCTGTTGGTGAAACGCAGCGAATCACTGCCCAATTCAGAAACAACTACAAAAGGTGGAAGCTGCCATTCTTCCCTTGCCATGCCGGGTTGCCAAACGGGCAAGCGGTACTCGTTCAGGCGGCCATCGGGCTCGCTCAGGACTTTTACCTTTTGGACATTGACCTTATTTATACTCAGCATTTTTTTAAATCCGTTCCTGAAAATGAAAGCTCCTTTGTAGTCGCCAGGCAGGTTCACCACTGCTAAGGTAAGTGTATGCGGGTCGACTGCCGCTTCCTTCAACTGATTCGCTATTGCCGAGGCTTTCTTCCAGTGGAGGTTGTTTACTTCCAGTTGCACAATGCAGGTTAGCAACAACAAACCCAGGACGATGTTTTGAACGCCTGCCGACTTAATCATTACCTGCAACCATACCGCCAGCAGTATGCAAATAAAAACAGAAGGAAAGTACAGCAGCCGGTCACCTTCACTCGTTCTGGTAGAAACGCCAAAAGCCCAGGGAACCACCAGGCTTAGAAACAATAAGCTTAACAGTATTGTATAGTTGAAGTTGCTTTTGCTTTTTTGCCTGTACGCGCGCCAGTGCAAAAATGCCAGGACAGCCGCGAACAGAAACGCCAGGGTCACGAGTAACGATGTATTTTCCGAAGGTGGTAGCAGAAGGCGTGCCGTCACTTTAACGATGTTCGCCAGTTTCCCCCCTAAATTGTTATTGGTGACCCTACTTGCATACGATCCCACAATTTCTCCCGACAATATAAACCTTGCGATAGGATAAACCAAAGCAGCGGCCAGCCATAACGGAAGTTCTACCCGTAATACGCGTTTCAGACCCGTCTTACCATACCGGATAAGGACTATCATTATAGGAAGCAGGATGATGGATTCGTAGCAAAGCATGCCGAGCAGGTAAAATAGAATTGCGAGCGGCAAGTTAAACCGCGATGGCTTGCCAATGCTTACAGACATGGCCAGTAATGCAAACATGCATGCCATTGAAGACAGCCTGCCTGATAGCCATACAATTCCCTCGTTGTGAAATGGGTACACCAGGAAAAGCAGCCCTGAAACTATTGCGGCCTGGTCGTATACTCCACCGTTCTGCCGGACAAGCCGAACGACCAGCAGGCTATTGATAATGTGAATGAGCAAATTGAAAAGATAGAATCCAAAGGGCGACAGGCCGGATAACCTGTAATTGAACAAAAAACTGACATCAATCATTGGACGCAGAAACTCCCGGTACAATATTCTTTTTTGAATCACGATCCGGTAAAGCGAATCATAATCATCCGACAGAAATGTATTTCCCAGTATCGGCAGGAAAACCAGCAGGGCTGTTACAGTAAAAACAACCGGCAGCAGGAGAATAGCGCTAAATTTCTTACCAGGCATGAGCAAAAGTAAATGAAAAAGCCGCCCGGAGGGGCGGCTTGAATTTCGGGTAGTTTATCGCATCAGGTACATTTTCCCATAGCCCCTGGTGAAGAACTTATCAGTATTGTCGCCATTGTCCGTAAACTTATCCATCTTCTTTCCTTTCATAGTTGTTACAAACCGGTATAAATAAACACCATTACCAAGACGTTGGCCAAACTGGTCGGTACCATCCCATTTAAACTCCGTGATATTTCTTCCTATATGCAAAGGGCCGAGTTCCTGTTTCGTAATCTCGCGCACTATTTTTCCCGTAACAGTGAGAATCTGAATTTTCATGTTATCCGGTATTTCGCTACCTGTCACCGTAAAGACGAATGCAGTGGACGTAGTAAACGGATTGGGATAATTCAGCAGATTACTGATCATCGGCTTGGTGATAATCCTGAAGTTTACAACGTATTGGGTAGTACCCGCTTTATTGCCACTCGCATCTTTACCTTTCACGATGAGCTGGTATTCGTCGCCGTTGTTACTGCTCTGTACCGGGAAATTCGGTAAAAGGTCGATGGTAGCCGTATTATCTGTTCCGGAAACGGCGGGTGTAAAGCGCAGTTCGGAAGAGTTGTACGGATAGGTTTTTATCGTATTATCCGGAAATTTGATTTGAACGATCAGGTTGGCGGTATCGGTCAGCAATAAGAATTTAGCTTCATCCTTTAGCTTGATCTGAATATGTGGCGTTGCTGACACGATATCGCGGTCAAGAATGTGAATGTTATCAAATGTTACATCCAACAACGGATTGGTTTTGTCCTGGCGCACATAGAAGTTCCGGAACAGGAAATTGTTGAAATGTGATTGTTCGGGCTGTGCATTTTCCGGATTGAAATCAATATATATCGTATTCATCCCGGGATAGTCACGGGTATCTATTTCATAATTGACCACTACACTATCGCCAACAATCAGCGGTTTTCGCTTGGGTATATTAATGATGCGGGGTGTGTTTGTCTGATCCAGGATATACATTTTAATTGCCAGGCTGTCAAAGGCCACCGCACTGATATTCTTGAATGCCAGTCCGAAGGTGAATTTCTCACCAATTTCCAGCGAGTCGATTGTTTTACCGGGTGATTTCGTTTTCAGGTAAATATTTGGGATCACGGCTCCCTCCGGAATGGGATCATAGATCACCCTCCAGTACCGCAACTGGTAGGGCGTAAGTTTCACGGAATCGATATTTCGCATCTTCAGCCGCAGGTTGGGATACAGGGTGGCACTGACATTTGTAATATCAAAATCCTGCAGGGTCTGATCTATCGTATACAGTAAAGTTTCATTGCCAGAAGAATCAACACCAATGATATCAACCGTGGGATTATCATTGGAAGGCGTTTCCATACTTGAACCACGCCATTGCACTTTCTTCCATGCTTTGGCAGGTCCGAATACCGGTGATGTAATATAACCCAGGCTGTCTGGCGTAATAAACTGGGTTTCCAGGACCTGCCTGTCAAATATTCCCTGGCTAACCTGCGAAATTGGCTTGAACGAAGGGTCGTTCTTTTTGTAAACAAATATCCAATCCCTCGGTGTGTTTATCGAATCGATATCCTTAAATCCGGCCTGGAACAATCGATCATAGAGGGTATTGCCCGGACTGAAACCCGGTTGACTTGAGTCTCCCTTCCAGGTAGCGGAATAGGAGTTAGGGTCGTTATAGTCGAAGCTCCGCACAATTACAAACACACTATCGGGCAACATGTCCATAAAATCGCGCATCAGCTTTCTGCTGGCAGGCGTCTGGTAAGAGAACTCAAAATTATAATGACGGGTAACCCCGCAACTTGCATTGCCGCTTCCGAAACGGAACAAGCTGTTTCCATTAGCGTCTACGTTTGACCAGGGTTTCAGCGACACAGGGTCAAGCACATTGAAAACAAGTGAGCGGCCAACGCAGGCACTCGCGATATCACGAATACCGTTAATACCAATAGAGAAGTCCTTATCCTGTATTCCGCTGGTTGGATACATGCCTTGTAATATGGAGATATCATTCACATGAGTACCAAAATGCCATTTGCGGTCTGTTTGAATTGATATACCGGTTCCATCGGATTTAATGTGCTGGAAATAATGCGACTGGTTATAGCCAAAGCCGGCTGCGGGCAGGTATACAAAAGAACTGTTGTTCCAGTGATAATCTCCGCCTGTAGCCGGAACAAGTGAAGTGCGCCAGTAATAAACCATGCTGTCTCTCAATCCTATGCCAGGGTCAAATTCCAGCAAGCCACCTACAGAAGACACTGTTTTTGTAACCTTCGCAGGAGAATTAAAAAGTTCGGTTGTGTCCATCTCCATTGCATACTGCTTCAGCAAGCTTAACGGATTGGCAGTAGACGCATATAGTTTTACAGAAGACTGGTTTACGATAGAATAGTTATAAGGGAAGGCAGGTCTTGCTTCGTCCTCGTAAATATAAAAATCCTTATTGATCGTATTGTTTGCTTCGCTCATTTCCGAAACATCATTGTCGGCATCGAGGGTGATGGTAAGCCTGTTTTGCCCCTTATCGCGGGTAGCCACAATGGGAATTTTGAGCACAAGCGAGTCGAGCCAGGCAATTCCCGGAATTCGCTTGCGCACCAATACCACGGTGCTGTTGTCGGGATAGCGCCGTTTTACTTCAACTGTAATAGAATCTTTGGTGTATTTACCCAGGTTGTATATCTGGATATTCGCCGTAAAACTGTTTTCGGCGATGGAAATAAACTGCGGGTTGATCACCACCTGGGGCTCTTCAATATCGTAATCCGGTAATTTCTGGAAATTCAGTTTCAAGGCAGGGTCACCATGAAGCGTCATTTCTTCAGCATGCAGCCGGGCGTGGTAATCGGAAGCACCGGAAATCTGCAATAGTCTTGCAGACGCATCTTTTTGAATCTTTCCAATACTTTCACCGTAGTCGCTGCCTGCAATGAGGGTATAGAGGCTATTTATAAAAATATTCAGGTAGTTCACGATGCCAAAGTGAGTAGAAGCGAGGAACGCTACACTACCCCTTTGTTTCGCCAGGGTAAAATTCTCCGAAAGTGTTTGGTTAAACTGAAACCTGTTCGCATCAAAAACGAAAAAGTCGCCGGCATTGCAACCGTTCACGGAAAATACGCCGTATTTCCCTTGGTTCTTGTAGTTATATGGATTGGAAATATTGTACTCGAGAACGGTCGAAGAAGAGTGTCCAAAATAGCAGAAAAGACTCATTCCATCGTCCAGCATTTTTGAAATGTGGTCGTTTGAAATCTGCTCAATTTCGTTACTTGTCGTTTTACAGAAAGTGACAACATCTGCGCCCGTTAGTGTATCAGCGGCTATCTGTTTATAGCTTGCCATATAATCGCACAATACCGAACCAAGGTAGGCTTCACTGGCGCCGGTCACCTGCATAATACTCTTCATCCAACCCCTTTCCGCGATTGTATTTCCTGCGTTTTGCTGAGCACTTTCATATTCGATCAGCTTTTGGAGATAGTTGGCTACTTCGTCGCCCGACACTGCAGAAATACGCCCGATGGGCGTCACCGGAACAGGTGTTGCCCCATCAGGTGAAGACAATAGATTATCTGATGCGGGCCAGCCAAATGTAGGTACCAGGTTGAGTTTATCTGCCACGGGATTGCTGATATTTTTGCGATAAGCGTTGTACGCCACACCGTGTCCAATTAACAGCACATATGCCGGTGTTTGTGCAAATTTCGCCCGCGCATAGCGCATAAAATTCTTGACAGAAAGTGGATGTTTTTTTATACCAAAAGCAAACTGATCTACCAGTTCATCTGCATCATACACTTTTGCTGTATAACCACCGCCAGCAGGCGAACTACGGTACAATCTATAGTCGTTAACCGGGTTGGAACCGCTGCTGCTCGTATACAACTGCGGAGTGGATATAATAATGTAATCTCCCTGGTTGGCTGTATTCGTTAGATCAGTAAATACCCGTTGAGAAAAATCCTGTGTACCCGCATTTACAATATTGCCGGCTTCTTCATTTACCAGTACCAGCTTTCTTTCAGGAGCAGGCGGAAGCGCAAATTTTACGGTTCCGGGCGTTGAAATATCGCCGGTGAACCGCTGCATACTGTTTTGATCATATAGGACTGGGGCCGCTGCACCGTAATTAAAATTGGCTATCTGCAAAAAATATCCTGTGCCGGAAGACGGAAGGGTGAAGCTGAAATTCGATGCATTCCCAAAATCAAACTTGCGCGGATAGGTGAGTTCATAAAAAGACACTACCATTCGGTCGGAACTGACGGTAGAAGTATTGGAAAATGTAAAATCAGCCGTTCCCGATGACAGTTGCGACAGCGGCACCTGCGCTGTACTAACAACATCGTTAAAATAATCACATACGGTATCTTTAATGAGCGTTCCGTTCACCAGCACCTGTACCGTTCGGGTGTTGAGTGCATTGCCCACAGCACCAAATTTTAACTGTGCAGTGGGGCCCGAAGTAAACGCATTTAAATTCTGTTGCCGGTCGGTGCGCGGCGAGCCGGGCCGGATATCAGCTGTCGACAGAAATTCTCCTTTGTCGTACGAGGATGAATACACATATTCACCAATCACTGCGGCAAAGCCGGGATTAATGACTTCCTGGAAATAAGTTCCGGTTGTGTACATGAAATAGGGCTCCGCAGGAAGCACATTGGCGGCCACATTATTCAAAGCGTCGGAAAAACGAAGATTGATAGCCGCCGGATCAACTGTTAGAAAATAAACAGCTGTATCAGTTTGCAAACTTAGTTTGTCGGTGTGCTGGTAGGTCGGGTCGCGGTACAGGGGTTTGTCTGCTTTCCCGTCATTGGCCAGCGCCCAGAATTCGATGTATCCATTGGCTGGCAAAACTCCTGAAGCGGCTGATGTGTATAAAGGCACTTCTTGTCCGTTGCGCCACATCTTAAATTGTTCTGCAGGGGTACTTCCCCAGCCAATGCCAGCCAGGGTGGTTTGCGGAATGCGCACCAAACCGGTTCGGTTGGTCCGAAACTTATAGTAGGTTTTTTTATAGTCGATCCATTCATTGTTGTATTGCTGCGCAATGGCGCCGGTGCAATACAACAGAACCAATAGTGTACATAATTTCTTCATAGTATAAAATTTCCCGGGTACGACTTATTTTTTTGGCTTCTTTTTCAGATCAAGCCTTAAGGAAAAAATATGCGTATACAATGGATTAGACTGGTTAGCGAGGTTGGTAAAAGCATAGTCGATCTGCACATTTGAAATCCGGAATCCCGCTCCTACCGAAGGCTGGTATATCCATACCTTTTTTGTATTGCTGCTGTCGGTTTCGTCCAGTGCTTTCTGGAAATTATTGATACCGCCCCGTACGAAGAATACATTTTTTACCGAAGCCTCGAGGCCAATCTTTGGATCGATGCTCACTGCTTTGGACGACAATACGGTATTGCGACGACCATCGAAGGTGAAGTCGAGATTGGCTTCAGCAAGAAGGTTTACTGATTTTGATACTTTGAAATTATAGGATCCCCCGGCGATGAGTTTAGGGGCAGTCAGCTCAGTAGAATGCAACGGCACTTCGTTCTTGGTGAGATAAAACACTTCACGCACACTCTCATTCAGGCTGTAAGACCATGCGTTAAATGTGGTGGTTACATCGCGTGCAACGAGACCGAGTTTCCAGTTGCGGTGCTGGTATTGGATAGCCGCATCAAAACCAAAACCCCAGGCTGTTGCAAAATCACCGGCTTTACGGTGAATGATTTTAGCATTGATACCAAAATTGAGATCGTGTTTCTTCCTCACTTTAACCTGCTGCGCCAGTGAAAAAATAAATGCATAGTCTGCAGAGGAAAATGTGGTGATATTGTCGAAGTTGATGGTACCGTCGGGTTGCACCAGGAAGATGGTGTTGGGAATATCGTCTACTGCAAACCGTAAGAGCGAAATACCAACGGTGCGTTTACCACCGCTCACCGGAATAGCGAGTGCACCGAAATCATATTTACCGATTCCGGCAAAGTATTCGGCATGCATCAGCGAAAGCTGGGGTTGATCTTTTACATTAACGAGTCCTGCAGGATTCCAGTAGCCAGCCGTCGCATCGTCTACGGTTGCTACCTGGGCATTGCCCATCGACAAACCACGGGCGCCTGCCCCGATATTGAGGAATTCGTTGGAATATTTCCGGAACTGGGCGTGGAGCCCCAGGCCCAGGGTCAGGGTGAATGCGATCAACAGGGGTCGACGATGTTTCATTAACACATTTTTCCGATAAGCAATAAATAGACTTTTTTCAAGGGATATTGGCTGCGTGAAAAAGCCAGTTTTGATTACCAGGCATTACCTGGTAGATACGGAAACCGGCTGCCTTATGTTGGGTAACGGCGCGGGAGGGATTTTATTGCAGTTTTAAGTGTATATGTGTATTAAGAATCAATTACTTTTGCGCAAAATAGCTGATTACCATGAATCTCATTGAGGAATTGCGCTGGCGGGGCATGATCCAGGACATCATGCCGGGTACCGAAGAGCAATTGAAAAAGGAAATGACTACGGCCTATATCGGGTTCGATCCCACGGCCGACAGCCTCCATATCGGCAGCCTGGTCCCGATTCTCCTGCTGGTGCATTTTCAAAAAGCCGGGCACAAGCCCATAGCCCTTGTAGGCGGCGCTACCGGCATGGTAGGTGATCCATCGGGCAAAAGTGAGGAAAGAAACCTCCTCAGTGAAGAAACCCTGCTGCACAACCAGGCCGGTGTAAAAAAACAGCTGATGCAGTTCCTCGACTTCGACAGCACCCGCCTTAACGCAGCAGAAATGGTCAACAATTTCGACTGGTTCAAAGGCATCAGCTTTCTTCAGTTTATACGTGATGTGGGTAAGCATATCACGGTCAACTATATGATGTCGAAAGACAGCGTTAAAAAAAGATTGGAGGGGGAAAATGGGATGAGTTTCACCGAATTCACTTACCAGCTTGTACAGGGATATGATTTTTACTGGCTCTACGAACACAAAAATGCAAAATTGCAGATGGGCGGGAGCGACCAGTGGGGAAATATCGTTACCGGTACCGAACTGATTCGGCGCAAAGCCGGTGGCGAGGCGTTTGCATTTACCTGTCCGCTGATCACCAAAGCCGACGGTGGTAAATTTGGCAAAACAGAAAAAGGAAATATCTGGCTCGACCCGGAAAAGACAAGTCCTTACCAGTTCTACCAGTTCTGGCTCAACGCAGCAGATGCTGATGCAGAAAAATGGATCAAAATTTTCACCTTCCTCACAAAAGATAGCATTGAAGCCCTGCTGGCCGAACAGAAAGCCAACCCAGGCGCCCGCAGCCTGCAAAAAGCATTGGCCAAAGAGGTCACCTGTTTCGTTCACGGAGAGGACGCCTACTTATCTGCTGTTGAAACCACAGCAAAAATCTTTGCCAATCAAAATGCGCCGGCAGAAAGTTTAAGCAAAGAAGATCTTGAGAGCATGGAGGGTATTGTGAAATTCGATTTTGATGCCGCACGTCTTTCCGCCGGGGTAGATATTGTGAGTTTCCTGGCCGATACCAGCATCTTCCCCAGCAAAGGAGAAGCGCGGAAAATGGTAATGGCGGGAGGGGTAAGCGTTAACCGGAAAAAAATCGATGCACCGCAATTCGTTGTGAACAGCGATTTGTTACTGCATGGTCAATACCTGCTCGTCCAAAAAGGAAAGAAAAGCTATTACCTCGTTATTGCCCGGTAGACATTATCCCGCTTCACCAATCGAATATTATCTGCAGGCGGAAAGCCGAACGTATAGGGCCGGGTAACTGATCGTACCCCGACCCGATCCTCCGTCCGTCAGTATTATACGTCAAGGCGCAGGAAACACCTGCATCTATTGTTGTAAATAAGACCGCCGGATCATGTTTTTTACCAAGGATCCTGCGGCTATAACTAAAAATGCCATTAAATCCCTTGCCGTAATAAAAAGGGACTGCATAAGTTAAGGGCAGGTATTGCTCCAATGTGTAAATACGCTCGTCAAATCCATCCGTTTCGAAATATTGGAAGCGCGCACCGATGCTTTGGCTGCGCTGAACCGGCGCGTACCGAAAGTCACTGAAGATCAGGTAGCCATCGCCGGGCTTAGTATCGTGCACCCATTCGGCCCGGTTAACCACGGCTAATTGTTTACTAACAGTCATGGATAGTTGTAAACGGAACTGCCGGGTCGCATACGGGTAGATGCCGTTAAGACCCGGCATATGCTGCATACGATTTCTCGCGCGGTATTGCACAGAAAGCGTGGTTGTTTTTGAAGGCGTGTAGAGCCAGCGGATGAGCGCATCGGTACCGGCAGACGGTGCATCGGCCCTGTAGGTCAGCCAGGGAAAGCGAAAAATATCTGCCCAGGCATCCAGCGACGATACCGGCGATAGCTGAACACGAATACCCATGTACATACCATTTTCATTGCCCGGGCCGCTGTTGGCCGTGAAGGCATCGCCATGTAAACTATGGTAGGCGGGCGAAATATGGCGATAAAGAAAAGAGCAACTGATGCGCGCAGCAACACTCACAAGAAGCCCGGTTACCACAGCAGCACTTCCCCTGCGATCAAAGGCAAGCTCCGAAAACACGTGCAGGTTTCGCCAGGTATAACCGGCATCCATAGCCGCATTTAGCCATACCCGCCGGAGGTCAGCAAACAATTGGTAGGGATGATCCGCTTTTGCAGGTATGGTGGAGAACTGATGTAATACGCTATGCACGCCCCATTTTAGGTTTCCCTTTTGCCATTGAAGCCTGAGGCCTGCACTGTATAAGCTGGTTTCACTCCGATGCTGGTTCTCAGCAATGGAACGATGAAGTCCACTCGTATTGACAGCCGTTCCGGCAATATTGCCAACCGAATCTTCCATTGCACCTCCATCAAGTTTTCGTGCCGACACAAAAAAGCTGTGCTCCCAATGATGGCGGCCAATCGTGATGGCAAGTCCACGATAAAAATTGTATTCTCCGGCAGCTGTATAGGGCCTCACAACAGCGCCTTGCCGTTTGATGGCCATGGCATCGGCCGACCTGGTAAATGCCATGGTCTGCCAGTTCACGAGACCCTGTGAAAGGTTGAAAGTAAAGTCTCCTGCGGCAAAGGCTTTTACCATTCCT
>JAGWTK010000097.1 GCA_028876035.1 Bacteroidota bacterium | reverse complement strand
TCCAGGGTGCATTGAGAGCGTTCGCCTTTTTTCTCGACTGCATCCATTCCTGGTCTTTCCACTCGTAGTACATGTCCCATGTAATAGAAGCGGTATCGGGTCTTGTCTCCCAAAAATGCGCGAATGGGTCGCCCTTGTCGGTTTCAACGCCCTGGAAACCGTGTATGTGGTATTTGTATACTTCGCCCAGTTTGAAGCCGGGTATAAATCCTTCCCAAATGCCACTGTTATCCCACCGCGCGGTGAGCGGGTACTCATCGTTTTTCCAGTCATTAAAATTTCCCTTTACCGAAACAGCCGTGGCATTGGGCGCCCACAGCGCAAAGTACACACCCCACTGTTCATTCACCTGGATGGAATGCGCACCGAATTTTTCATAGAGCCGGTAATGCGTACCTGCCTGGAAATTGCGGATGTCATCGTCTGTCAGCAGTGAATAGTTCCAAACTTTTTTCGACGTATCCACGAAGTGCGCCTCCTCATACCGGGGTGAAGGTGTTTGTTCCATATTAAAATTTGAATTAAAACAATCCGGCTTTATGGAATCGGAAAAAATCCGTGTCCCTGTCTGCGGGTGCTTTAACCTAAAATTAGGACTAACGGTTTTAAAAGATGGTTTTTTTAAATCAATTTCGGTTACTCATCCGGCCCGGAGCTGATTCAGCCAATCATATACCAAACCATTAAACTTTTATCCCAACTCCCGGCATATGAGAAGATCCCTCCTTGCAGTGGCATTTGCCATCCTTTGTCATTTTACTGTTTTGTCGCAACACGGCAGTATCAGCGGCAGCGTTCGCGATACAGCAAACGCACAAAACCTTTCCAAAGCAGTTGTTTCCCTGCTCCGTTCCAAAGACTCCATCCTGCAAAAGTTTACCCGCACCGGCCCTGAAGGCCAATTCCAGCTGCGACAGGTACCGCCGGGAAAGTATATTCTGCTGATCAGTTACCCCAAGTATGCCGACTATGTTGAGCCCATCAGCATGGATTCGGGCAGTTCCCTCCAATTGAACCAGATTGCACTTATTCAAAAAGCCAAACTGCTGGAAGAAGTCATTGTGCGGCAGAAAATATCTGCCATCAAAATCAAAGGCGATACCACGGAGTTCACTGCAGACAGCTTCAAGGTGCAGGCCAACGCCAATGTTGAAGAGCTGTTGAAAAAACTTCCGGGCATCCAGGTAGATAAAGACGGAAAGATCACCGCCCAGGGTGAAAAAGTAGGAAAGGTATTGGTAGATGGGGAAGAATTCTTTGGCGACGACCCCACCCTGGTCACCCAAAACCTGCGGGCAGATATGGTGGATAAAGTACAGGTATTCGACAAGAAAAGTGACCAGGCTGCCTTTACGGGGGTCGACGACGGCCAAACAACAAAAACGATCAATCTCAAACTTAAAGACAGTAAGAAAAACGGGTATTTCGGAAAAATAAACGCTGGTGGCGGAACGGATGGCTATTTCGATAACCAGGCGATGATAAATCTCTTCAAGAAAAAGAAAAAATTATCGGTTTACGGCATATTGTCAAATACCGGCAAAACCGGATTAAACTGGGAAGACCGCGACAAATACGGCGAAAGCATCGCCAACAACCTCGAAATGGAAGAAGGCACCGGGTTCTATATGATCAACGGCCAGTTTGATGAGCTCGACTCCTGGGATGGTCAATATGGCGGCAAGGGCTATCCGGTAGTGAAAACAGCGGGGGTACACTACAACGACAAATGGAACGAAGACAAGCAGTCGACCAACCTTAATTATAAGCTACTCCAGTTAAATGTTGAAGGCAGCAGCGGCACCAATACGCAAACCATTCTTCCGGATACGGTGTACTACAACAGCCAGCGCGAAACGTTCAACAACCAGATACTTCGCCACCGCGGCAATGGCAACTACGAATGGCAGCTTGACTCTACCACTTCCATAAAAGTGAGTGCCAACGCGGGTTCCGATCATAAAACCACTTACAGCAGCTTTATCTCCGACGCCAGGAACAGCGACAGCGCCCTGGTAAACACCGGCAACCGCAACCTGAGTTCTACCGGCGATACCCGAACCTTTGGTGGCAACCTGCTGTTTAAAAAGAAATTTGCAAAAAAAGGGCGCACGCTTTCCGTTAACCTGAATGAACAATACGAAAAAGGCAATTCAGAAGGCTATTTGTACGCGAACAACCAGTTTTATAAAGGCAATGTGCCCTTTTCGACTCAGGTAACCGATCAGTTCAAGAACTACCTGAACGAAAAGTCCACCTTTGATTCAAAACTCACCTATTCGGAGCCGCTGAGCAAGGCCTCCTCATTGCTGATCAGCTACGGTATAACGGTGAACAACAGCCGCTCCAACCGCAATTCGTTTAATAAATCTTCCAGCGGTAAGTACACTGATATCGACAGCCTTTACAGTAATGACTACCGTTTCAATGTATTTACGCATAAAGCCGGACTCTCCTACCTGTACGTACAGAAAAAAATACGGGTAAATCTCGGCAACAATATGGGCTTTACCAGTTTTAAGCAGCAAGACCTCCACAGCGATACAACCCTGAAAAGAGACTTTATCAACTGGTTTCCGCAGGCCTCCTTTGCTTATTCTTTTACACCGCAAAAACGGCTGATATTGCGTTACAATGGCAATACATCGCAGCCGAGCATACAACAGATTCAGCCTATCCGGAACAATGAAGATCCGCTGAACGTTAACATTGGTAACCCCTCATTGAAGCCGCAGTTCAGCAATTCAGTCAACCTCAATTATTTCAACTACAGGGTGCTGAGTGAAACAGACATCTACGGTAATATCAATTACAACTTCATTCAAAATGCACTCAGCAGCCGTAGTTTTGTTGACAGCAACGGGAAGCGCACCTATCAAACCATCAACGTGGATGGAAACCACTCCCTGAACGGATGGTTTGGCTATGGCTTCAAATGGAAGAAGGCCAAGCTCAACATGCGGTTCAATGCCAACCTCAACCTCTCGCGCAACCAGAGTATAGTGAACAACCTGCTGAATACGACCAACAGCAGTAATTATAGTCTCGGCACCGCCATGTACAAAGCGAAAGAGAAAAAATACGAGTTCGGCTACCAGGTAAGTGCAACCTATACGGTGAGCCGCTCATCCGTACAAACCAATCTCAAAACAAACTATTGGTCCTGGAACATTAATCCCTATTTCGATATTTTTCTGCCCAAAAAATTCCAGGTGCACAGTGATGCCGATGTCAACCTGCGGCAGAAAACAAGCGCATTTGATTTCAACACCAATGTTGTATTGCTCAATGCATGGGTGGGAAAGAAATTCCTGAAAGGAGATGTACTGCTGGTAAAGGTATCCGGCAACGACCTGTTAAACCAGAACCTTGGCTTTAACCGCTCTGTAAGCAGCAATTTTGTTTCGCAAAATACGTATACTACCATCCAGCGTTATTTTATGCTGTCCGTTGTCTGGAACTTTACCAAAACCGGCAGCGGCAGCACAGCTTCTAAATAAAAACCATCGTATGAAACGGATAATCTATTTTCTCCTGTTATGCCTCTCCATCGCTTTTCATCCTGCGATCGCGCAAAACAGCATTTTTCTGTCAGGCGGCAAGATTGAGTTTGAAAAGAAGGTAAACCTGCATTCTCAAATTGATGATGACGATGCCTGGGGCGATTTTGAGCGGAAGAATACACCCAAGTTTAAGACTACTTATTTCGACCTCTATTTTTCGGGTAACAAAACCATTTACCAGCCCGGCCGCGAGAATCCCGATAACCTGAAAACCATGGAATGGGCCAGCATTGCGGATCAAAATGTGGTGTATGCCGAACTGGACAGCAGCCGCTGCGTTGCGCAGAAAAAAGTATTTGAACAACTGTTCCTTATCCGGGATAGTACCCGTAAGATTCAATGGAAGATTACCGATGAAACGCGGACCATTGCCGGATTTCAATGCCGGCGCGCGAATGCCCTGATCATGGATACCATCTATGTCGTCGCATTCTATACCGATGAAATCATTACTCCCGGCGGCCCCGAATCATTCAGTGGATTACCCGGCATGATCCTCGGCGTATCGCTCCCGCACAAACACATCACCTGGTTTGCTACACAGGTGTCGGCACAGCCGCCTGCCAACAGTGTCTTCAAAATCCCGGCAAAAGGTAAAAAGGCCAGTTATGCCACGCTCAAAGACGAAATGAAAGATGTGATGAAAGATTGGGGTGCTAAATTCCGGCAACGAAACCTGGAGGCGATGATGCTATGAATTAATGTGCTAATGTGCTAATGTGCTGATGTGATAAATGTGATTAATGTGATAAATGCCCGCCGGGCTGACTCCGTTCGGACGGGTGATAAATTATTCGACTTCCAACAGTGGTTGGCGCAAAAAGTGCGCCTCTAAAAAGCCGGATGATTTATTCCCGGACTGTGCGGCACATCAACCAAAACATTAACTACTTCTAATTAGTATATATCAACGAAACCAGTCAACAATCAAGATCTCACGAAAACTTCCATTAAAGAATGTTCTGCCATTAAAGCAATGCGCGTTCCGGTTGCAACTCATTAGCACATTTATCACATTGGTCACATTTATCACATTAAGGTCTCAGTTCCATAACGAGCAGGTACTTCCCTCCCAGCGTCAAAACATTGTTTTCAAACGCGAATAGTGTTCCTGTGCCCACATCCAGCGCATGCTTATTGTTTTTGATGCGCTCTGCAAACCGGGTGAGATCAATGGTAGCCGGACCGTCGTTGGTATTCATTACGCACATAATCGTTTGCTGGTTATCGTAACGGAAGTATACGTACACGCCATTTTCGGGAACATACTGCATGGTGCGACCGGTTTTGAGGGCCGTGGATGTTTTGCGGTAATTCGCCAGCTTTCGCGTTAGTTCCTGTACCGATTTTTCATCGCTGCTCAATCCTTGTCCGGTAAATCCATTCTTACTGTCACCCGTCCAGCCGCCGGGGAAATCGAGGCGTACCCAGCCATCGGGATTGGCCACGCCTTTCATCAATATCTCCGTTCCATAATACAGTTGCGGGATACCGCGCGTAGTCAGCAGCCAGCTGATACCCATTTTTTGTTTGGCAACATCTTCGCCCACCTGGCTGAAGAAGCGGGTCATGTCGTGGTTATCGAGAAATACCAGGTTGTTCAGCGGTTCCTGGTAGAGAAAATCCTGGCTAACGGTATTGTACAACCGCCCTACCCCATTGGGCGCCTGGGTCAGCGCGGCGCCGATGCCATTGAACAGGAGTTCAAAATCGATGGTACCGGTAAGATTGCTCTTAAATGCCGTATTGATATTGTTACGGGTGAAATATGCCTGGTTGACCACGCCTTCATTCCAGTTTTCACCAAACATGGTGATACGCGGGTACTCATTGTACAAAGCCTGGTTACAACGGTTCATAAACGCCAGGTCGCAATATTTATACGTATCGATGCGCCAGGCATCTACCCCGAATTTCTCTACACACCAGATAGCATGCTGGATCAAAAAATTTGCGGTCAGCGGGTTGCCCTGGTTCACATCCGGCATCATATCGGTAAACCAGCCATCGGCCATTTTCTTCTTATCATAGTCAGATGCATAGGGATCGAAGAACACTTGTTCCTTATAATTGGGTTGTGTGGGCCTGGGCCATTGGTGCAGCCAGCTGCTATCGGGCGGGTCCTGCACCAGGAAATGGTAATAACCGATATGGTTGTATACGGCATCCTGTACCAGCTTCATGCCTCGCTTGTGCAGGGAATCGCTGAGGCGCAGGTAGGCCTGTTCGCCTCCCAACCGACTTTCAATTTTATAATGATTGGTAAACGCGTAACCGTGTTCGGTCCGGTTGGGCATATCGTTTTCGATCACGGGTGTCATCCATAGCGCGGTAGCGCCCAGGCCCTGGATATAATCGAGATGGTTAATGACGCCCTGGATATCGCCGCCGTGCCGCAAAAAAATCGAATCACGGTTGAGCGACTGATCCTTTAAACCGGGAATGCGATCATTCGATGGATCACCATTGCTGAACCTGTCGGGCATAAGAAAATATACAAAATCCGACGACCGGACGCCCTGCGCATAGGCGGTACCGTTACCCCCACGTCTTGCCAGCAAGGGAAAGCTGATATCCGGTTGCCCGTTACCCTGTAAGTGTAATTTAACAATACCCGGTTGGGCCGACGCACTGATATCAATATCCAGGAAAAGGTAATGCTTGCTGGCAACGCGGGTAATTTTTTTGAGCATCACCCCCGGATAGCTAAGGCTAACGCCGGTGGCGGCTCCTACATTTTGTCCGCGCAGCATCAGCTGTACCTGGTGCCATTTCATAGCAGTCCACCAGTTAGAGGGATAGACCTCTGTTTGCGCATCCGCCACTGCCCCGGCGAACAGGAAACAACCCAGGAAAAAAGAAAGACATTTCAGGCTACACCGATCTTTGCTCTTCCATTTCGAGGCGGATGGTTTCAAGATCATCGGTCTTGGTTTCGCGGATGAAAAAATAACAGATCAGTGCCGCGAGGATCATGAGCCCGCCGCCGGACTGAACCGCTGTAAGCATATTGTTATGCAGCACATGCTTCATCAGCCAGGGATAGCAGAAAGAAGCGATGATTTCAGGGAGTACGATAAAGAAATTGAATATGCCCATGTACACGCCTACTTTGTCTTTCGGCAAAACGCCGCTAAGCATGGCGTAGGGCATCGAAATAATACTGGTCCAGGCAATGCCAACCCCGGTCATACAAACAAACAGGTAATATTTATTGGTCACCCAGGCAACGGAAATCAACCCGAGGGCACCAATAAGCAAACAAACGGTATGGGTGAGTTTACGACCCAATTTGTCGGCGATATAGGGCAGGATAAACGAAAACACGAAAGTGACTACACTATAATAAGCAAGTGTGAGGCCCGCGAAATCCTTTCCATTTCCAAATGCCGGATCGGTATCGCTGGTAGCGCCAAATACATGGTAGGCGACCGAAAGGGCATAATAAAACCACATCAGGAACAGGCCCGGCCAGGTAAAAAACTGCACCACTGCCACCCATTTCATGGTATGGGGCATATTCCTGAGTGCAGCGACGATTTCTTTCACACCGCCGGCAATACCGGTCTTTTCTTTAGCCGGCAAACGCTCCCCAACCCCTTCGGATGGTGGATACTCTTTTGAAGTAAGCACGGTGTAGAGTACCGCGAAAAAGAAAAAGAAAGCGCCGATGTAAAACGAGAGCTTCACATTATCGGCAATCACGCCCTTTGCAGCGATGTTATGAACATCAAATACGTTGTTCAATAAATACGGTAAGGACGAGGCCACGCTACCGCCGAGACCAATCATCAGGCTCTGCATAATGAAACCACGGTTCACCTGCGAATCCGGTAATTTATCGGTAACGAAGGCACGAAATGGCTCCATGGCCACATTCCCGAATACATCCAATACCCATAACAATCCGGCTGCCATCCAGATGGCACTGCTGTGTGGCATGGCAATCAGGGCGATTGAACTGAGCAGGGCTCCCACAAAAAAATAGGGCCTGCGTCTTCCAAACTTTGGATGCCAGGTTTTATCACTCAGGTAACCGATAACAGGCTGTACCAGCAATCCGGTTAAGGGCGCGGCCAGAAAAAGGTAGGGAATCTTATCGGCATCGGCGCCGAGGTTATTGTAGATAACGCCCATGTTGGCACGCTGCAGATCCCATCCAAACTGTATCCCAAAAAAACCAACACTCATGTTGATGATTTCACTGAGACTGAGTTTGGGTTTTATACCGGTGTAGGCGGAGGACATTCGTTAAGTATGATTTGGGAAAGAATGGGGCTTTTCTTACAAAAAGTTTAAAAGTTTAAGGGTTTAAAAGTTTAAAAGTGGCTTCCGTTCAAGTCCCTAATCTGACGCCAACCCTTAGCGGGGCGAGCAGTTCACTCAACATTGCATGAAGCAACACAAGAAGAACCGTTAAACTCTTAAACTATTCAACATTTAAACTTATATCACGAACCCATTCGGTATCACCGCCCCTTTCTTAATCACCACAATCCCATCCTTTACCGTGTACAGCGAATGATCGCTGTTTTCGAGGTGCGGTCCGCCGTTGATGCGTACATCGTCGCCAATGCGCACGTTTTTATCAACGATGCAATTTTTAATATAGCAACGGCTGCCGATACCTACATTGGGGATACCATGCTGTTGCGCATGGTTCATTTCGGCAATGGTCTCAAAATAATCGCTACCCATGAGATAGCTGCTCACAACGGTGGTACCATGACCAATTCTTGCACGGATACCCACCACGCTGTTTTCCAAACGCGACGCGTTGATGATACAGCCTTCGGCGATGATGGTTTTCTCCAGCGTGGTACCGCTGATTTTTGCAGGTGGCAGCATGCGGGCGCGGGTGTAAATCGCATTGCTGTTATCAAATAAGTTGAAATCAGGAATATCCTGGGTGAGACCGAGGTTGGCTTCGAAGAAAGAATAAATATTACCGATATC
Organism: Bacteroidota bacterium; assembly: GCA_028876035.1. GTDB lineage: Bacteria > Bacteroidota > Bacteroidia > Chitinophagales > Chitinophagaceae > JACMLD01. The sequence continues at coordinate 2,681 of JAGWTK010000097.1, read as the reverse complement.
GGTCCAGTAACCATCGTACTGGTAACTTACTACTTTGTATTTCTCGATCGACTGCGGAATTATCTCCTTACCAAAGTCCGTGGCTGTTTTGTATTCGGTTTCGAGCAGGTCGAACATCAGCTTCCGGTTGAAGATGTAAATACCCATGGAGGCAAGGTATTTTCTGCCTTTGCTCTTCATGTCATCACCCGTGTCGCTCACCCACTCGGGCAACAATTCCTTTTTGGGTTTCTCAATAAAAGAAGTGATATATCCTTCGGGATTGCTCTTGAGAATGCCAAATTCAGGTGCTTCGCGATCCGCCACAGGAATGGTGGCAATAGAAATATCTGCCCCCAGCTTCCGGTGGTTTTCGATCATTTCCTGGAAATCCATCTGGTACAATTGGTCACCGCTGAGGATGAGGACATAGTCGCTTTCAAAAGGACCCACGTGGCGCAAACTCTGGCGTACCGCATCGGCTGTTCCCTGGTACCAGGTAGGGTTATCGGGGGTTTGTTCAGCAGCGAGAATGTCTACAAAGGCCGAGCTAAAGGCACTGAAATGATAGGTGTTTTTGATATGCCTGTTCAGCGAGGCCGAGTTGAACTGCGTCAATACAAACATGCGGTTGATGCCGCTGTTAATACAGTTTGAAATGGGAATATCCACCAGGCGATACTTACCCGCGATGGGCACGGCCGGTTTACTGCGGCTTGCGGTTAACGGGTACAAACGGGAACCGGCTCCTCCTCCTAATATGACAGCTAATGTTGACTTACTCATACGTGCAAGCTTTTAATGTGGTAGTATAGAATCAGATTTACAAAGAAACAACTGTTTTGGTTTGCCTGGGTTAAATAATGCTGCTGTACAAATCGATGTACTGACGCGCACTCTTGTCCCAACTAAAATCAATTTGCATGATTTGTTTGCGGATAGATGCGATCCTCTCCTGCTGCGCATACAACTCCACGGCCCGGTAAATGCCCTGGGTAATATCGCCCACCCAGTCGTTGTTGAAGCAAACGCCGTAGCCCCCTTCTTCACCATAATCCTTTACCGTGTCTTTGAGTCCGCCCGTTCTGCGTACAATCGGAATGGTCCCATAGCGCATGGCATACATCTGGTTGAGTCCGCATGGCTCTACCCTGCTTGGCATCAGCAGGAAATCGGCACCGGCATACATCTGGTGGGCGAGTTTCTCGTTGTAAGAGATTTGGGAGTTATAGTAACCCATTAACATGCCCTGCATGCTTTCCAGTTGTTGTTCGATATGCGGTTCACCATTGCCCAGCACGAGGAAATTCATTTTCCGGCCGATATAATGCAGGGAATCGCCAATGGCCTGTGGTAAAAGGTCGGCAGCCTTTTCGCCCACGAGACGACCAATGAATATGATGAGTGGTAGCTGCGGATCGAGGTTGAACTGGCGGCATAATTTCTCTTTGCTCACCTGCTTGCCGGCAGCTGCGGTGTCGATGGTATAATGATCATCCAGGTAAGTATCAACAGCGGGATCCCATACTTTGGTATCGATGCCATTGATGATGCCGCTGCATTTGCCTCTTTCGTATTCAAACAAATCCTCCAGTCCGTTGCTCATATAGCGCAGCTCATCGAGATAGCTTGGACTTACGGTGGTCACGCGCCAGGCGCATTTGATTCCCGCTGCCAGGGGATTGATAGCGCCCTTCCAGTCGAGATTACCCCATTTCCAACCGTCCCAATGCGGAATGTAATGCGTTTTATCCCATCCTATCCAACCCTGGTACTGGGCATTGTGGATGGTTAACACGGTAGGTATATTGCGCAGGCTTTGGTAATCGTAGCAGGCCTGCATCATGAATGGAATCAGTGCGGTGTGATAGTCGTGTACATGGACCACTGCAGGCCGGTGTTGCCATTTAGATACCCAGTCGACCACAGCGATCTGAAAAGAGACAAACCTTTCGGTATCGTCGCTGTAGCCATACACTTTTTCCCGATCGAGCAGACCGTTGATGTCCACCAGGTAGAGATCAAATCCGAGTTTATTGGTTTTTTCGCGGATGATCGTGTATTCGAACCAGGTATTCCCGAGGGATGCACCGCCTTTATGTACAACCTCCCATTGGTTGTCGTACAGGAATTTGGTACGGTACATGGGCATCACCAGTTTGGCGGTATGCCCGGCGAGGTTTTGGTATTTAGGAAGTGCGCCTGCTACATCTCCGAGTCCGCCGGCCTTCGCAACAGGATAACATTCTGCTGATACGTGAAGTATCTCCATCCGCGTGGTTTTGAAATTATTGCGTTGAATTTAGGAAGGTTTTCGATTGGTTGATGCAGGCCTTCCAAATATTTTTTGGCCGATTTTGCGCAATCGATTTTATTGTGGTGCCTGTATCGTTACAACACTTATCTTTAGCAGCCTGATGGTAGCAATGCGCGTTTTGTGATTGCACAGCATTGCAGAACTCCTTACATTTAAAAATTAAATAACCTGATTGCTCATGAGTCAAACAAAGCTGCCCACCAATACCGGCGCATTGGCGACCCTCGTAATGGTATTCTTTTTCTGGGGCTTTATTGCCGCGTCAAACAGTATTTTTATTCCTTTTTGTAAAACGCATTTCCAGCTAAGTCAGTTTGAGTCCCAGTTAATCGGTTCTGCATTTTATGGCGCCTATTTCATCGGGTCATTGATTCTATTCATTGCC
>JAGWTK010000633.1 GCA_028876035.1 Bacteroidota bacterium | reverse complement strand
TCCGCTAATACCTCTCCCCTCCACTACATCGCATATTTAATTTCACATCATCGCGCACAATGAAAGTAAAGATGATAGAAGAAAGGTCTATGTACTAAATACTAAGTACTAAGTACTAAGTACCAGATACCAGATACCAGATACTAAGAAGCTTTCGGTTTCTTCCTGAACACTGCAAAATGTATCGGGCTCACTTTGGGTCGCTCATCGCCCAGCAAAATGCCCCATTGACGGAACTGTTTGGTGCGGTCGCAGATGATTTTGATGACTGCAATGACCGGGAGCGATAGAAACATGCCGGAAATACCTGCCAGCGGACCGGCCACCACTATCCCAACAATGGTCGCCAGGGAGTTTATTTTTACTTTGGAGCCTACAATCCGTGGCATGAGGATGTTATTATCCAGGAACTGCACCACCGCAATCGCCGCAAGTACGATAATCACAGGGGTAATATTGGTGGAAGAAGTAAGCGTGAGCAGTACACCGAGTATGTTTCCGATGAGTGCGCCTACATAAGGAAGCAGGTTCAGGATCGCAAACATGACGCCGATAAGCAGTGCGTGTTCTATTTTAAATAAAGTGAGCAATCCACCCAGGAGTACGGTGATATAGGTAATTTGAATCAGTAGTCCCACCAGGTAGCTTTTAATGATAGATTCCGTTTCGAAGATCACTTCTTTCAGCTTATCATGTCCGCCTTCGGGGAACCACATAAATACAAAACGCATCAGCAGGTTGCGATAAAACAGGATCAGGAAAATATAGATGGGCAGCAAGCCTACAAAAACAAATACAGAACTTACCGAACCTGCTGCGTTGCCCAGCATGGTACCGCCGTAGTCCATCAGGTTATTGCTTTTTTCATTCACCAGTTCCTTCTGTTGCTCTGTAGACACATGCAGTTTTTCGCTGAGCCAGTTGCTGATGGCGTCTACATGCACAGCAATGTTTTTTTTGATCTGCGGAAAATCCTCAACGAGGTTGCCAATTTGAGCAGACAGAAACCAAACGATCCCTGCCACAACCAGTACCACGAGTAAAATCGACAGCACAATCGCAATAATCTCCGGAATTTTGATACGCCGTAAGAAGCGATACACGGGTAATAACAAAAGGGCTATAAAAAAGGCGGTGAGCAAGGGCATTATAATACCGGAACCGAGGTAGACAATGGCACCCGCCACAAAAATGCCAAGGAGTTCTATCGAACGACGAACGGTTAGGGGTAATTGAAGTGGTTCTTTTGCAGGCATAGGCTTACCAATATCTGCCCTGTTCTATTGGAATAATCATGCCAAGCCCCGGCCGTACCTTTCCCCCTGCCACTTCATTTAACTATCCATTCGTGTATACCACTTGCATTATCGGCCGGCAGTTTTACTTCGAGGCGCAGTGCGGTGGTCACCACGGGGTCGAACTGCACTTCGTTGTATTTGTCTTTTTTCGTTCCGTAACCAGATGCGTTTTCTACCGGCACCCATTCGTCGCCTTTTTTATACAGCAGGATCCAGGAGGCGGGTACACGACATCCGCCCCAGGGGCCATCATCGAACCAATACACCGAAGAATAGGATACTTCCTGCGGACGATCGAAATCGTATTGCACCCATTCTGTTGTATTTTTCTTTGGCCACCAATGCAGGTAGGAGGCCGAACCATCTTTTGAATCCTGGGGTTCGTATTGATCATTCAGCGCGCGTAACATGCGTACACTATTTACTGAGCCGGATACTTTGCTACGACTGGCAATGCTTGGTGCGGGTTTTGGCCTGGCCGCCGATGCTTCTGAAGGAATCCAGACTTCCATTTCAGAGGGACCGCGATTGGCCCATGCATAGTACGGAATGGCGGTAACGGTTTGCTCCGTGCGAATGAGTTCGTCGCTGTTCAGCTGTCGTTTCGTGGCATTGCCTTTCATCCCCAGGGTCATCACGCCATTGAGCAGTGCCGGCTGAAACTGTTCCTTCACCGGAGCTGCTTTGTCAACCACGATATTCATCACGGCGCTGTCTTTGTTATCCGGACCTTCCAAACAATACACCAACGGTCCGCGCTGCAGGGCAAACCGGTTTTGATCGGCTTTTACACTGTCGGCTGCCGCCACTTTCATAACATCCATTGGAAAATGAACCGCTAATTTATCTCCTGGGTTCCAGTTCCTGTTGATGATCGCATACCCGTTTTCAACCCCGTAGGTGA
>JAGWTK010000632.1 GCA_028876035.1 Bacteroidota bacterium | reverse complement strand
TGAATAAAGCCGTTCCGCCGAGCAGCCATTTGTCGACCATCCGGAAATAGTCCTGCAGGTATGAAAAGATCGCCTGCATATCAAGCTGTAAAGGAAGCTCTGATCGTATCCATCAATTTTGAGTCAATCATTTTGGCGGCAACGGCAATCATGTTTTTGAAAGCTGTTTGGCGTGAGATGCCATGACCAATGATTACCGGCTTTGAAACGCCTAAGACCGGCGTGCCGCCGTAATATTCAAAATTGAAACGTTCGAGGAATTCGTGCTGGATGTTTTTGGCACGGGTGATATCGTACACCGATTCGGCCATCTTCAGAACAACGTTCCCGGTAAATCCTTCACAAACTACTACATCGGCTTTGTCGAGCAACACGTCTCTTCCTTCTACATTGCCGGTAAAATGAATCTGTGTATTTTCTTTGAGCAGGGGATAGGTGGCCTGGGCGAGCAGGTTTCCTTTGCCCTCTTCTTCGCCAACATTGAGCAGCCCCACGCGCGGCTGACTAATGCCGAGGATATGCCGGGCGTACAAAGAACCTAGAATGGCAAATTGATTCAGGTTCTCGGGTTTACAGTCTGCATTCAAACCTACGTCCAGCAGCACACCCGTCTTCCCGTTTTCTTTGGGCATCACGGTGGCAATCGTGGGCCGTAATACTCCTTCGATGGCTTTTATGCTGAACATCGCACCCACCAGCATGGCCCCGGTATTGCCGGCGCTGATGAATGCGTCGATACCTCCTTTTGCCAGTTGCTGAAATCCAACTGCAATGGAGGAATTTGTTTTTTCTTTGAGGGCTTTGGTGGGATGTTCATGCATGCCAATCACCTGTGGCGCATGAACAATGGTCGTATGCGACGGGGGGATATTTTCTTTTTCAAGCAATGCTGCAATGGGCGCTTCATCACCGAAAAGAAAAAACCTGCACGGAGATGCAGGATACTCATCCATAAATAAGCGGATCCCTTTTGCCGCCTCCAGCGGGGCAAAATCGCCACCCATCATATCAAGTCCAATGTTCATGCAGCATGCAAAAAAAAGTTCCGGAACCCAACGCAATGGCTGCTGTTGAATACCGGAATCTGTGAATGACCTGGATTATTTTGCAGGAGCTTGTTCAGCTACAACTTTTCCTTTGTAGTACAGCTTTCCTTCACTTACATGTGCACGGTGACGCACGTGGATTTCGCCCGTGGTGCTGTCTTTGCTCAATGTTATAGAACTCGCTTTATAATGCGTTCTCCGCTTTGCACTGCGCTGCTGCGAATGGCGTCGTTTGGGATTTGGCATGGCTCAAATGTTTATAAAATCAAAGAATATAATACCAATTATGTAAGGCTTACGATCAATTATCCAGGTCTTTCTTCAGTTTCTCGAGGCCCTTCCATACCGGGTTGGCCGCTTGTTCCGACCGCGCTTCGTTTTTACGGAGCATTTCAAGTACATCTTTATTGCAGTACTCACTCCCAATCTCTTCCTCACTGCACATGCGCTGCATCGGGATACTTAAATTAATAAACTCATAGATCCAGTCGGCTACATGCAGGTGACTTTCCTGCCGCCCGATATAGAATACATCAGGATCTTCCTCCTGCTCATTCATTGCATCGGGTTCGTCCACCAGCTTTACGGCAAGGTTAAACTCATCCCATAATTCCAGCGGTAGTTCCGTGCTGCCACATCGATCGCAGGTAATTTTCAAGCTGCCGCCAATTTCAAATTTCAGCAACATGAAACCATTCTGCTTGTCGAGCAGTAATTTTACCTGCGCGTGGCAATCGCGAAAATCCTGTTGTTGGTAAGCCTCAAAGAACTTATCTGTTATTTCATAACTATACTCATGAACGCCTGGCTTCAGCCCCACAAAAGCGATATCAAAATCACGGCGGCTCATGTCGATGAACTTTTAAAGGTGGGCAAAGGTATAACAAAATAAATAAAATATAGCTATCAAAAGCCAGTATTCCTGCGGAAAACTAATCCGATACCCGAAACCAGAGAACGCCTGGTCCTTGTCTTATGAGCTAACGAACAGGAGGCATCCATGCCTATTTTAATTTTATTTTAATTGATTGTAAGCCAATAGTTTCGAGCCGGCAAGTTTAATTGCTGACCTTTACTTTTTAAACTTTGAATGAGCTATGGAAGATGCAAGAATTTTATTGGTAGAGGATGAAAAGAAAATTGCGGATTCATTAAAAA
>JAGWTK010000631.1 GCA_028876035.1 Bacteroidota bacterium | reverse complement strand
AGGCTGTGGTAAGTGAAGGAACATTGAACCGGAAACCAACGCCATGGATGGTTTCCAGTATAATGTCGGGATCGGCTTTAAAATGTTTGCGCAGCTTGGTGATGAATACATCCATGCTGCGTCCGAGGAAATAGTCGTCTTTGCCCCAAACATTCAGCAGCACTTCTTCGCGCTTCAATACTTTGTTGGGGTGTTCGCAAAGGAATTTCAGCAGGTCGGCTTCTTTTTGCGTCATGGAGGAGGTGCCCTGTGCTGATACGATTTTTAAATCGGTGTAAGAAAAGCGCAGTTTGCTGATTTGGTATTCCTGTACTTTTTCTGAATACATCTTTTTGGTGCGGCGGAGAAAGACTTCCATGCGGAGCAACAATTCCGGCATATTGAAAGGCTTGGTGATATAGTCATCAGCGCCGGACTGGAAACCTTTGATCTTGTCCTCTTCCATCGACTTGGCCGTTAGAAAAAGTATCGGGATCAGGTCTGAGTGCTGACGGATTTTTTTGGCAACCGCAAAGCCATCTTTATTGGGCATCATTACATCCAGCAGGCAGATATCGAATTCATTCTTGTTAAACCGATCGAGGGCCGACTGTCCGTCTGCACAATGCACTACTTCATACCCATCTTCTTCAAGTGCATCTTTTATAATAAAACCAAGGGAAGCGTCGTCTTCTGCCAGTAATACTTTTGCTTTAGCTGCCATAATGGTTATTTTACCGGTACAAAATTGATACATTCTCACCCTTGCCGTGTTAAGCACTTGTTATTTGTGCTTTTTCAGTTCCTGGGAAGAATGATTTTGAACTCTGTTCCAATCCCGGGAATGCTGTTCACCAATATTTTACCGTTGTGCGCATCCACAACTTTTTTTACAAAATTCAGACCAAGCCCGAAACCTTTTGCATTGTGTATGTTGCCGGTTGGCACGCGGAAAAATTTCTTGAACAGCTGTTTGATGTATTTCTTTTCTATGCCAATGCCATTGTCTTTAACGGAGATCGTATAGTATCCGTTTTCGGTATGGGTGCTGATGATAACGTGCGGGTCGCGTGAATACTTAATCGAGTTTTCTACGAGGTTGAGCACGATCATCGCAATATTGCTTTCGTCTGCATGAATGGAGACGTTGTTTTTTTCCGGCAAAAATTCTATCAACGTATTGGTTTGTCTTACCAGCGGGTCCATGTCCTTCAATACATCTTTGATGATATTATTAGGAACAAAATTTTCTTTCTCCAGTGGCAGTTCATGTTGGTCTGTCCGGGCGGTCTTCAGCAAACGGTCAACCTGTGTTTGCAGGTGCTCCGTCTGCTGCACAATGATGTCGCTGTATTTTTTCAGCCGCTCCGGTTGTTCCGCGATATGGGATCCGTTCAATACGCCTGCGGCCAGCTTCATCACGGCAAGGGGCGTTTTGAACTCATGGGTGAAATTGTTCACAAAGTCTTTTTGCACTTCATTGAGGAATTTCTGGCGGTAGAAATAGAACATACTGGCAGCAAAACCCACCAGCACGAGCAGCAGCAGGATGCTGGTAACGATCCAGAAATTGAGCTGGTGAATAATGTATTGTGTCCGGTGGGGGAAGAAAAGATGGATGTAAGGGAATTCGCGCTGTAATACCGGAAGATCCGGGTTTACAAAATAGGAGTGGTTTGCCTGCTCCTGGGTTGACGCTGCAGTGGGAACGTATGCCTGGAAGAGATACTTATTATGCTCCGGATCGTATACCGCAACTTTACAGTCGGTAAACACATTGAAATCTTCAAATTCATTGTACAGGTAATTGACCAGGGTATCGCGGGAGGGGATGCTGTCGATGCGGACGATGAAAGAGTTGGGACTGGGTTTTTCGATCAGTTTCTGGAGTTGGGTGCCCGGGTTATCATCAATCTTCATGTCTTCACACACCCCCCGGATACTTTTTACCACATTGGTGTTAAATTCCTTTTGTTCAAAATTGTACACCTGGTTGATCCAATAGAGCTGTACAATCAATATCACTCCCACCAGCAGGCTGAGCAGCACCAGCATCCATTTAAGTGTACCTGATCGCATAGTCTTTTCTAAGTTAACGCAACCCAACAAATATGCAAATAATACCGTGTGCAGCGAACGGTGCTGCTGTTAACCGCCGGTTAAGTGTTAACACTGGTTAAAGGGGCGTTAACGGGCTTCAAAAATTTTACCAGCGGCGATTTCGGTGGCAACTTA
>JAGWTK010000630.1 GCA_028876035.1 Bacteroidota bacterium | reverse complement strand
CCACGACAGTATGCAGGAAGTAGTGACCTGGTATCGGCCCAGAATGTAATGGCCGCCATCCGTGCGTTGCAACCCCAGGACAAAAAACACAGTTATAGTTTCGTGACCACGACCGCCGGATCCGCTGCCATTCAAACCGGCAACAACCAGGATTACGGTTTTTTCATTAAGGCCGCTTCGGTAGATCGTGTACAACCCATCGATTCTGTGTATTGGTTTGTGACCTACGTCTACAAGGCGGCACCTTCGGGCGTTGCAGGCGTGCAGCGTGGTTGGTATATCAGCAAAATCAATGGAACTGCTATCGGGTATGATAATGCCAGCGTAAATATCCTCAATGATGTTTTCTTTGGAACAGGCAGTTCCGCTACTTTCACTTTTACCAAACCCGACGGAACGACGACAGATGCCAGTCTGACCAAGGGCAGCTACTCCGCCAATTCTGTTTTATACACCAATGTATTTACGAATGGCAGTTCCAAAGCAGGCTACCTCGTATTCAACCAATTTTTCGGAACGCCATCCGTTACCGAACTGAACGCAGCCTTTACTGATTTCGCCAGCAAGGGCATCAATGATTTGATCATCGATCTTAGGTACAATCACGGCGGTTCCACCGCAACACAGGATGCATTGGCTAACCTGATTGCGCCTTCTACGGCCAATGGCAAAACAATGTACACCTATGTGTTCAACGACTCACTTACGGCTGGCAATTTTCCCTTGTTGCGCAGAAAGCCCGGATTCAGTAATGTATCGTTTGCGCCTGCCATCAATACCATCAACTATCAGAAATCCGGCGGCATCACCAGTTTGAGCAGGGTATTCTTTATTGTAAGCAGTGAAACAGCTTCTGCCAGCGAACTGCTGATTAATAATCTCCGGCCCTATATGGATGTTAAACTGGTGGGCGATACCACCTATGGTAAACCGGTTGGATTTTTCCCGATCCAGATTTATGATTATGCCATCTATCCCATATCATTCAAGACCGTAAACAGTGTAGGAAGCGCCGAATACTACGATGGGTTTGTACCCGACAAACTAAGTCCTGATGGCGTAAACCGGAATTGGGGAGATGTGAATGAACCCTGCCTGGCTTCGGCATTGCGTTACATCAGCACCGGGTCGTTTGGAAGAACCGCTACCCTGGCCGATGAACAGGATCGCCAAATGTTACAGGCGCAGCAGCGCTACCAATTGCTGAATGCGCAGCTATACGAGAACAAATTCACGGGTATGTACACCGAAAAAGTCCGGTAAAGCCTGATTGCATTTCGAAAGAAATTCCAAGGCCGCCCCGCGGCCTTTTTTTATTCTCCTCTCCTGGTGCGTTTGCGTGGCGTATAGTGCACGTAAGATTTAACAGGTATCAGTGTATCGGGCGTTGTTCGGCGCAAACTCTCCTGTTGGATCTTTTTACCGGTTATTACTTCTCCTGTTTCAGAAGACGGTACTATTCGCTTTGCAGCGGGAACAGGGGTTGACTGTGCGAAAGCGGGCATGATACCCAGCATCCCGCCGGTGATCATTGTGATAAAGATGGCTGTTTTCATACGCTATAGACGTACTTATTGCTGCGGGGATTGCAAATGAAAACCTAAACCAGGGAGAAATTGGGTTGCAGTTAACAATCAATCATTGCTTTGCCGGGCTAATGGTGGTTACGCAGGATGCTGGTCACCACAGCGGCAATGGTCTCGAACTCCTTGGTTTTATCGATGAAATAATCCGCGCCCAGCTGCATACATTGCTTCTTATAATAGGGGTTGCCCTGGTTGGTGATCATTACAATGGCCGAGCCGGGGATGTCTTTCCTGCAGTCTTTGAGTACTTCTATACCACTCTTTCCGGGAAGGTTGATATCAAGTAACACGATCTCAGGTGTATGCTCGCGGATAAAATGCACCGCGCCCTCATAGTTTTGCGCAGTCGCCACCGTACCAATACCCGGAATATCACCAACCATTTCAGTGATACGTTCAACGATGAATTCGGCATCGTCAACAATAAGCATATTTTTCTTTGGGGCGGGCATGGGCACGGCACAAAACTACAGGGAGCCATCCTGCCTGCCGCAAAACGCCTTCAGATATCGAAGTGGCGCTGCGTCGAAACGGATGTAGTCGTAACACTACACTACATACACTAAGGGACAAGGATCGGGTCTTTGCTTTTAATAATGCCTTATCTTTTGTCTACAAAGCTGCATGTA
>JAGWTK010000096.1 GCA_028876035.1 Bacteroidota bacterium | reverse complement strand
TCTTCTGAGGAACTCTTCTGAGGAACTCTTCTGAGGAACTCTTCTGAGGAACTCTTCTGAGGAACTCTTCTGAGGAACTCTTCTGAGGAACTCTTCTGAGGAACTCTTCTGAGCAACTCTTCTGAGCAACTCTTCTGAGCAACTCTTCTGAGCAACTCTTCTGAGCAACTCTTCTGAGCAACTCTTCTGAGCAACTCTTCTGAGCAACTCTTCTGAGCAACTCTTCTGAGCAACGCTGCTGAGCAACTCTTCTGAGCAACGCTGCAGAGCAACGCTGCTGAGCAACTCTTCTGAGCAACGCTGCTGAGCAAAGTCAAAATTCAAAAGGAAAAAGTAAAAAAGAAAAGTAAAAAAAGGTCGCAATCTGTTGATTATCAAAATTAAATAGACATCAGGCCGACTGCCCCCCTTCAACCTGGCTCATTCCACACAGTGTTTCGCCCTTTATGCACGAAATATCGCACAAGATCCCACGATGTTTGCGACTTGTCCTTTTGCTATAAAAACGCCCAGAAAGGACGCCTCGCCCCAATTATTGTCTTAGAAAGGAACCCCCTAAAAACAGATAATCCCGCTTGTGGCGGGATTATACTTTCGCAGTTGGTATTGGTTAAGCAAGTTAGCCGTAGCTATAATTAGATTAAGCAGTTAGTCCTGTCGGGGCGCTAATCTACGGCAAAACTTCTAACAGAAAAAGCCCCTTTTAATTCTGTTTTAATGGAGACCAACCAAACATCGGATCTGCTGCATCCAATTGAAAAATTTTTTACATTTTTTTAGAACACATGCGTGAACAGCATTTAAAACAATAATAATCAATTTATTAATACTTTATATTGAGCAGAACGGTTTGGGGTGAGGGGCAAGGGGCAAGTAAACAATACCATCACTTGGAATCATTCCAGCTTCGTTCTGAACCGACGACGGCCGATTGTCTACTATTAATGGATGACCAAGCTATGGCCTGTGGACTGCCGGCTATTGTCCTCAGACTAACGACTAACGACTTCCGACTACCGACTATCGCCTATCTTTACCCGCTATGTCAACCGTTCGTGTTCGTTTCGCACCCAGTCCTACCGGCGGACTGCACCTGGGAGGTGTCCGCACTGTCTTATACAACTACCTTTTCGCCCGTCAACATGGGGGCCAATTCATACTCCGCATTGAGGATACCGACCAAACCCGCTTTGTGCCCGGGGCCGAGCAATATATCCAGGACTGCCTGGCCTGGTGCGGACTCATACCCGACGAGAGTCCGGCACACGGTGGCAATTACGGCCCCTATCGCCAGAGCGAGCGGAAAGCAATCTACCTGCCTTATGCGCAGCAGCTGGTGGCGGCCGGACAAGCTTACTATGCCTTCGACACACCGGAAGAACTGGAAGCAAAGCGAAAAGCGGTGCCGAACTTTCAGTACAGCCACGCTACCCGAATGGAGATGAACAACTCACTGCGTTTAGGCGAAGCCGTTACAAAGGAATTGCTGGAAAAAAATACGCCGCACGTCATCCGCATCAAGATGCCGGAAAATGAAACAGTGACATTTACCGACATGATCCGCGGCGAAGTTTCTTTTAATGCGTCGCAGTCAGACGATAAAGTTTTATTGAAAGCAGATCAAATGCCCACCTACCACCTCGCTGTGGTAGTGGATGATTTCCTCATGAAGATTACACATGCATTTCGCGGCGAAGAATGGTTACCCAGTGCGCCCGTACATGTATTACTTTGGAAATACCTGTTTGGGTTAGATAAGATGCCGCAATGGGCACATCTTCCCCTCATCCTAAAACCCGACGGCAACGGCAAACTCAGCAAACGCGACGGCGATCGCCTTGGCTTCCCCGTATTTGCCATGAACTGGACCGATCCCAAAACCGGCGAACAAACCAAAGGATTCAAAGAGATGGGCTTTTTGCCAGCGGCTTTTACGAACCTGCTGGCAATGCTGGGATGGAATGACGGCACCGAACAAGAACTGTTTTCACTCGAAGAACTGGTACAAAAATTTTCGATGGAACGCGTTCACAAGGGCGGCGCTAAATTTGATTTTGAAAAAGCGAAATGGTACAACCATGAGTGGATTAAGAGGTTAGGGGTAGAAGGTATGAGGCAGGTGGCGGCATCGCAGTTACAAGAACACGGTATTGCCGCAGAAGCTGACTATACAAACAAAGTAATTGCCCTTGTAAAAGATCGCTGTACCCTACTCACCGACTTCTGGCAGGAAAGCAAATTCTTCTTCGAAACACCAGCGCAGTATGATCTTCCATCGGTTCAACCCAAGTGGAACGACAAGAAACAACAATTCTTTGTTGAAATCATCCGCCAGTTTGAACTGATGCAATTCTGGAACGCCACCGATCTCGAAAAAGAATTCAAAGAAATGATGGCGGTTCACGAATTGAAACCTGGCGATGTATTGCTACCGCTCCGTGTGATGCTGGTAGGTGGCAAATCTGGCCCGGCTGTGTTTGATATTGCCGCAGTATTGGGTAAGGAAGAAACAATTGCCCGCATCAAAGCAATGATGAAGCTTTTGCAATTGCAGAAATAGTAATCGCAACATACAAGCATGAATTCATTTAACCGGATACTGTGGTTGTTGGCGCTACTGAGATTTATTATTCCATTCATGCTTCAAAGCGGCGTCTACGAACCGCACCGCGACGAATACCTCTACCTCGCCGAAGCGGCACATCCCGCCTGGGGGTATATGGAAGTTCCACCAATGCTGTCATGGCTCGCAACACTTACGCCCTTCCAATCGGGCCAACTGTTTTGGGTGAAATGCTGGCCCTCGATCTTTGGGGCATTGACCTTCCTGGTCAGTGGAAAAATCATTGAGTCGCTTGGCGGAGGCATTTTCGCGCTCCTGCTTTGCTTTCTCTCTTTTGTATTGGGCGTTTACCTACGCGTATTCTTTCTGTTTCAACCCAACGCACCGGAAATCTTTTTCTGGACCCTGATGGCCTGGGGCCTGATCCGTTATACACAAACGAACCAAAACAAATGGCTTTATTGCTTTGGCATCGCGGCCGGGCTGGGACTGCTCTCTAAATATTCCATCGTTCTTTTTATTACTGGCTTGCTGGTTGGATTACTACTCACAAAGAACAGGCGCGTATTCGCCAACAAACACCTTTGGTTCTCGGGAGGCATCGCTTTATTGATCTTCCTGCCCAACCTACTGTGGCAATACCAGCATCATCTTCCGGTCGTCTTTCACATGCGCGAACTCTCAAGAACACAGTTGCAGTATGTGAGTCCGGCCAGTTTCCTTATCGACCAGATCCTCATGCACCTGCCGGTCTTTTATGTATGGTTGGCTGGTTTGCTTGCCGTCTTTTTCGTTCCGGCTTTTCGCCCCTATCGTTTTATCGGTTGGGCATGGCTGATAGTTATCATATTGCTGCTGCTCGCGCATGGCAAAAATTATTATGCGCTGGGTGCTTATCCCGTCTTATTTGCACTGGGTGCTGTCTGCCTGGAGCAATGGTCGGAGCGCCGTCGTTTTTTCAGATGGGCGATGATCACTATTTCATTAATCCTGGGCATCTGGCTGATCCCACTCGCACTGCCCGTTTGGGAACCGACCCGTCTTGCCTCCTTTTATAAGAATCAGCACTTCGAAAAAACAGGCGCCCTGAAATGGGAAGATCTCGAGCAGCATCCACTTCCCCAGGACTTTGCCGATATGCTTTCCTGGAAAGAGATGACAGAGAAATCTGCCAAGGCCTTTAACCAGTTAACAGCGTCCGAAAAAAAACGCACCCTAATCTTTTGCGATAACTATGGTGAAGCAGGGGCCGTTTCTTATTACGGCCACGCCCTCGGACTACCACCTGCCTTCAGCGACAACGCCAGCTTTCTGTATTGGTTACCTGCCAATCCCGACTTTGATAACCTGGTATTGGTTACGCCCGACCAACTTGAAATGGAACATGCTTTTATCCGCGACTTTGCTTCTGCCAAACTGGTCGATAGTATCACGAACCCATTTGCGCGCGAAAGAGGTACGCTGATTATATTACTGAAAGGACCGAACCAGGCTTTTCGCGATTTCTTCCGCAAAAAACTGGAGGCCGACCGCAAAGAAGCAGGCCCTTCGCGCTAGTACCGGCATTTGCCGGCAATGCGTACCTTCGAATCAAAGAACGGCATGAACCAAGCTGCTGGCCATAACAATACCAACGCCACCCTCAATCGTCCCATTCGCGTACTCGTAGCCAAGGTGGGACTCGACGGACATGATCGCGGTGCAAAGATCATCGCCGCTGCACTGCGCGATGCCGGTATGGAAGTCATCTACACCGGTCTGCGCCAAACACCGGAAATGGTAGTCAACGCAGCGCTGCAGGAAGATGTAGATGCTATTGGCATCAGTATTCTCAGCGGCGCCCACAATACGGTCTTCCCCAAGATCCTGCAGTTGATGAAAGAAAAACAAATGAGCGATGTTTTGCTCACCGGTGGCGGCATCATTCCCGATGACGATATGAATGCATTACAGGAACTGGGCGTCGGCAAACTCTTTGCACCGGGCAGTCCTACCGGTGATATCGCTGATTATATCAAATCATGGGTAAGCGAACACCGCAACTCCTGACAATCCATCCCCCAAAATTTTTTGTATGTACCAGACCATTCTCACCAGCCTCGAAGAAAATATACTCACGATCACCGTTAACCGCCCCGATAAACTGAATGCGCTGAACAAAACCGTCGTCGAAGAACTGTCAACGGTTTTGAACGAAGTGTACAGCAATGCCAGTATCAGAAGCGCCATCATCACTGGCAGTGGCCCGAAAGCATTTGTAGCCGGCGCCGATATCAGTGAGTTCGGTTCTCTCAACAGCCAAGCTGGCTCGGCACTAGCGAAAAAAGGACACGACTATGTGTTTGATAAAATTGAAAATAGTCCCAAACCCATTATTGCTGCTGTGAACGGCTTTGCACTCGGTGGCGGTTGCGAACTCGCGATGGCCTGCCATTTCCGGCTTTGCAGCGACAATGCAAAATTTGGTCAGCCTGAAGTAAACCTTGGTTTGATACCAGGCTATGGCGGCACCCAACGTTTGCCCAAACTGGTTGGAAAAGGCAAAGCAATGGAAATGGTACTCTCCGGAAATATGATCGATGCTGCCGAAGCGTTGCGGATCGGACTCGTCAACTATGTTACCTCACCGGAACAATTGCTGGAACAAACGCGAACTTTGTTAAGAACCATCAATAGCAAAGCACCGCTGGCGATTGCAAAAGCGATCGAATTGACGAATATTGCCTCCAACGGGGATGCCGACGGATTACAAAAAGAAATCAAAGCCTTTGGTGATTTGTTCGACACTGCCGATGCCAAAGAAGGGACGACTGCTTTTCTCGAAAAACGAAAGCCGGTGTTTACGGGAAAGTGATGTATGGTATTTGGTACCGGGCACTCAGTACTTAGTACTTAGACGCTCCCGAATGCTGGTGCATCCCGCGATTTACGCAAATCCAAAAAATCAAAAAAATCCAGAAATCAGGAAATTGTATTGAGTCGGAACACACGGCTAAGATGATCCAATATCTTATATCAAAATATCTTACATCTTATATCCTAAATCATACGCATCCAGCTTAACTGTAGGGTTCATCATGTACGTAACAAGTCTCCCATCCTCCATCGTCTCTACCACCCGGTAACCCTTATACGCAGTTCCCCAGCTTCCCCCAAAATGTCCGTCGAAAATAAAGGGAATACCGTCTTTTACTTTCACATCGTCCTGATCGTGATCGTGACCATCGAATACGGCTTTTACATTTCTATACTGCTTAAGGAGGTTCGTTAACTCCGGACAATCCACTGCCCCCTTGGTTTGTTTCACCGGGTTGATATGTAAGAATATAAACACATGTTCCTGCTCCTTGTGCTTTTCCAGGGCGGAGCGCATCCAATCCAGGTCCGGACAATGATACTCCCCTTTCACATCGGAGGTGGTACCGACCAGAAATCCATTCTTTCTTATCCGAAAATCATGGTTAACGGGCATGTTCCAGATCGACTGCCATTCATCTGGTGTTACCCGGTCGTGATTGCCCTGACTAACATAATAGGGCATGGCCAGTTTATCGAGCGCGGCTTTAGCGGGCGTATAGAATTCCTTTTCATTATGGACAATATCACCATTGATCATACAGAAATCGAATTTGCGTCGCCCGTGTTCTTCATTCACATGCTGTACCAGGTTGGCGAAGTTTTCTGCAGAAGTGGTATTCGGCTCACCATAGTGACCGTCGGACGCCACCGCAAACCGCAGTCCGCGCTTTTTGCTGGTCGAAACTTCGTGCGTCAACATCGATGCTTTGACCCACTCATGTCCGCTTAAGATCCACGCAGCCGTTAGCCCGGTTTTGATAAACGATCTTCTTTTCATACCAACTTCATTTATTCATACCCATTGGTAAAAACAATGGTTTGTCCCTTTTTCAAAGGTATGGCAACCACATTGCCTGGAACTTGAAGAAATTGTTTCCTGTCGGCTCCCCTTGCAATCCAGGTTTTGAACGGCAGTTTGATCTTAAGCGTACCTGCATGTTGTGCGGTTACTTCCACTGATTCGGGAACGCCGTTTGATTTGTTTGCACTCACCAGGAAAGCACCTTCCGCGAGCAAATGCCGGAAACCGATATCCTTCCAGCTTACTGGAGTAGATGGAAACACTTCAACATATCCCTGGTAAGACTGCAGCAGCATTTCATGCAGACCTTGTGCAAACGCAAAATTACCTTCGAGCGTAAATGGCCGGTAAGTAAACGAAGAGTATTGTCCGCCCCGCTGATCCCCATTCAAATGAAAACTATTGGAAGAACAGAAATTGCTGGCAAAAATGCTGAGCATGCGGGCTGCGCTGTCGGCCTGGCGGGCACGCGCATACAAGCAAGCAGTCCAGCTAAACGAATAACCACACCAATTGCGCGTACCCTTCTGCTCCAGCCAGCGCAGCGAGCGGTTGATAATTTCTTTTTGATCATTGTTATCCGGCGTTAACAAACCCAATGGGTAGATGGCCATCAACTGTGCATGGTGCCGGTGCGATTCTTCCAGGTCCTGCCCCGGTGCGATGGTAAGCCCGGTTTGGTTGATATCAAAATCCGGCAAGTGGGTCAACACCTCACGGTAATGACTAGACGATTTTACATCGGAACACTCGATCGCTTCCTGGTAAAAGTTCCGAACGAGTGCCAAATCATAATTGGTGAAAGCGGGGAACCAGGCGCGGATGGTATTGTCGTGGTACTCCGGACTCGAACTCAGGGGCAACTGAAGCTTTCCATTTACCTTCTTCATGATCGACTCAAGAAAAATCGCCGCTTCGCGAAAATAAGGTATCAATCTCTGCTTCAAGAAGGCGCTATCCCCTGTATAGCGCCATTGCCAGTAGAAATGCTGGGCCAGCCAGGCAACCGTAGTCGGACTCATCGAATACTGCACCCATCCACCCATTTCTGTTCCGCTGAGTGTGGTGACTCCCGGCACGTTCAAACCGGCTGTCCCAAAATAATGTTTTGTCCAACGACGATTCACGGCCCGAATCTTCCAGAGCCAATTGGTATAGGACGACGTTAGGTCAGTATGATTGCCGCTGTATCCCGGCCAATAACTTAATTGCGTATTCAGATCGTGGTGGTAGTCGCCTTTCCAGGGTGGCAAATTACCGTTATCGGCGGTCCATACGGCTTGCAACGATATCGGCGGTGTGTTCTCCCTGGCCACCGATCCGAATTTGTACATCTCGAGATAATACTGCTTTTCCACAAGTGTATCAGGAATTGTGATCGATGACTTCGACCAATAATTTTTCCACCAACGGGCATGCTCCTCCCAAATAGCACCCGGCGCAAAACAATTCTTTTGAATCGCCAGTACCGCCGGCTTTTTCACGCTGATGGTCCAGTTCACCGCCAGCTTTCCCGCAGGCAAGGTTAAATATTCCACCAACACTTCATAATAAAATCCGTTCCATCCATCCTGGTGATACCGTATCGATCCATTCTTCTTCGTGAGAACACCCGCAGGATAGCCCAATCTTTCCAGGCCTTGCCCTTCTGTACTGCTGCCCATCTGTCCGGCCCTACCGGTATGATAAGGCGGCACGATCAAGACCGGCGCTACCATTTTATTGTCAGGCAGGTTTTCAAACAGCACCGATCCTTGCATGCGTGTAGCGTGCACATAACTGCGCATAACCGTTCCCGTTGTGAAGCGAACGGTGTTCAGTCCGGTTGTAATGTCCAGCACATTGGAAACACATTTACCCAACAGCGCCGCGTCAAATTCGATGGCGGCACCGGGGATTTTGGTGGGTGCGGCGTTTTGTTCGTAGGAGGCATCGCCGAGCCGCTGCACAGAATCGTATTGGTTCAAACGCACTTTCTCCTGCACCCACTTAAAATGAAGCTTATCGATATCCTTCATGGGTCGCTCGTCCCAGAGATCAATTCTGTCCAAACTGATCCGAATCGCATTGTCTTTCTTCCATACCAATGCACCCAGCCATCCATTGCCCATAGGCATGGCTTCATCCCAGCGGGTAGCGAGTGAATCGAATACCAGGTTATGTTGCGCGCGGGGCTGCGACTGCATTGTCCCTGCGACGAACAATAACATCAACAAAAAGAAAAATGGCTTCATGCGGGTCTTTTGGGTGGCTTAACAAGCATGGTATCAGTTTCGAATAAGGGCACCTGGTAATTGCCGGTATCTATATTGGCAGATGGAAATAACTTTTTCAATGCCGGGTAATCGCTGCTTTTTACGGCTGAATGATAGAGGTAGATATTCTTGAGGTTATGCAGAGCCGACAATGATTGCAACCCTGCCAATGACAAATTGGTGCCCGTCAGGTGCAAAGAACGCAGATTGGTAAGCGTAGCGAGTTGCGCCAATCCCTTGTCGGAGATTAAGGTACTGTCAAGCTGCAAGGTTTCTACTGCCGACAATTGCCCGATTGTATTCAATGATGCATCGGTTATTTTCTTTTCTGAAAGATCAACCTGTAACAATTGCTTTTTCAATGGCAATAACAGCGATACATTTTTATCATCCAGCTTCGCCGTAATGGCATTAAGGGAAAGGTAGTTCGCATTGGCCGCTATGGGGACAACCGCCACACCCATCGCCTGCAGCGCTTGTATGGCCTTCGGATCGGCAGCATCTACCGGCGCAAGCGGCGCACGCACCGGCGTTTTATCCTCGCGCTGCTGGTAAGAAGCAAGAAAGGCCTTGATCTTATCGGGCTGAGGAATCTCCTTGGTCTTTTTATCGAATGCAGCGCCAGACGCTATCCACCAATGCAGTATCGCGATATCCTTCGAAGAAAGTTGTGGTTTCTCTTTGGGCGGCATATGGTGTTCATCGGATTTTTCCAGCAGGATGCGTTTGATCATTTCACTCGCATCTGCCTTACCCGGTTCAATGATCGCACCATCCTTTCCACCTTTCATGAGCAGGTCGGGCTGGTCCATTCGTAGTTTACCTTTTTGTTTAGCCGCACCATGACAACTATAACAGCGTTGTTGCAGGATGGGCTGTACGATATCGGCATATAAGATTGCCTCCTGCACATTCGGAATTACCTTTGCCTTTGCCACAGTATCAGTTCCGGCTGATTCAAACGCAGCACTGAGGTAATCACTGCCATGGGTAAGCGAACCACCGAGGTGACCGGTGATCGATACCAGCAATATAATACCCGCTGGCATCGCCCAGGGAAATGCCAGTCTTCGTTTGATCTTTAGTGAAACATAAAATAGCAAAGCAAGAGAAGCGGTGATGATGCCCAGCCATTGGTGTTGACCCACCAGGGTTTCATCGTATTCACCCGACTGCGACAAAAGGTAGCCGGTGATACAGGAAAGCACCGCAGCAACCATCCCCCAAAAAACGGTGAACGATACAGCCGCCTGGAGCGATGTATATTTTGCACGGAGCGAGAGCAAGCGCAAAACACAAGCGATCAGCAGTATCCCAATGGGTAAGTGCACGAGAGCGGGATGGAGTCGGGCGATGAATTGGATCATAATCGTTCGTCGGACCAGTCTTGAAATTGTCCGGCCAGTGGTTTGGGTTTGGTTATTGGGTTATCAGGCATACCGTTTTCTGAGAACCTCCATCATATGCGCGTTGATCGCCCATTGATCCGCCACCGGTTGACGGGTATACGGCAAAGTAGGCATATAGTCGGGCGGACCAAACTCTGTCAATATCGTCATTCTTCCGCCTTCCTTTTTCTTTCTCGCTATTACCGTATCCCACCAATTGAAATGTGCCTGCAGCGCATTGTTCCATTCGGGCGCGCGTGGATCATTTACCTGCGGACCTTCCGGATGGCCAACCCTTGCATGAATATGTTCGACTCGCGACAAAGCGAGGGCCACCGTTTCCTGCTGATCCTGCAACAGGCTTTCGTGCACATTGCACCAGTGCGATATATCCAGCGTGAGCTTCAGTGCTTCATTCTTCTCTATAAAATTCCTGGCCACATGCGCGGCAAACAACATGCGTGAGCGATGGCTTTCATGGCAGATGGTGATACCAGTTTGCTGGTGCAACTGCGTGGTATGATCAATAAACAGCTTGTTTTGCTCGTAGGTAAAATAATCCCGGCCGGAATGACAATTAATATACAGGGGCCGTTGCGGTGCTTTCACTGCCGCGTTGATCATCTTTTTGAATGACTCCAGGTGCGCCACCGGGTCCGATTGCGAACCACCGCAGAGAAAACCCACCTGTAATCCAGTCGCCTTAAGCGCAGCGAACAGATCGTCCTGATCTTTTTTTTCCATCGGCCACCATAGTTCAATGCCATCGTAGCCTTGTTTTTTCGCTTTCTCGCAGAACTGGGCGATGGTTCCGTCGAAGCCCCAGTTGGTAGCCATGATGGTTAGTTCAAAGCCCTTCGGGCTGGTTTCGTCACTTGCTGCCTGCGCAGCAAAGCTGTCTAAAGAATTTGCTAGTAGTGCTGCGTTCATAAGTCCTATAAATTGTCGTCGGGTCGCCATAGATTTTTTTTAGCACATAGATATTTAGGGACATAGGTACACATAGAGCTTCGTGTTTTGCATAGTAGTGTTGCGTCTGAAAGAGGATTCTGTTAACCCAACGCCTACCACTTCTATAAAATAATTTCTATGTGTTTCTATGTCACTATGGCCCTATGTGGTTAAACCTTTTTAGCACATAGATATTTAGAGACATAGAGGCACATAGAGTTTACTCTTCGGGCAGAGCCCTGTAAATTTCGTTTACATAAGTTCGCTGTCCATGACTGAATA
>JAGWTK010000095.1 GCA_028876035.1 Bacteroidota bacterium | reverse complement strand
TGGGGAACAAATACAAGTATCCCGCTGAGTCCGGCTACGATCCCATTGATAAAAAGATCGCTGAACCAGCCATGGGGAAGGTGCTCACCCAGCCATCCGCCCAAATTCGCAAATACCCATTGGATGCCGTCCATCGGGAAAGTGGCCAGCCAAAACACACTTTGGAACAGGAAAAAGAGCACGCCCAGCAGGATTACGTAACCCCAGGTACGATGCAACAAAATATTATCCAGCTTCTCGGTAAACAGTGTCTGCTGCAAAGGATCCGGCTCCGCTACATACTGGTTCATGATTACCTTAATCCGCGCATAGCGTTGCATGATTTCATCTGCCTGGCTCTTGGTAGGATTAAAGCCATGTTTCACTTCAATAGATTCTACCAGCTTTTGTTCTTCCGGGTTGAGCAGAAAATTTTCATGGTTGATCAGGTAGTGCACCGCAGTATAGTCGCTCACCGGGAAATGCATTTGCAGATCACCGATAGCCGCGGGTGCGAGTTCCCGGTTGGGAATAAAATCGCGCACGGGCACCTGGTACAGTGCGCGGGCAGTATGCAGTAACACTTTTTTCAATTGGGGAATGCCCTTGTTCTTGCGGGGGTTCACGCTCACTACCGGTACACCCAGTTCACGTTCCAGGCCGTCTTCATCAATCGTAATGCCCTTTTTCCTTGCCAGGTCCATCATGGTCAACGCCACTACCACGGGAAATTTCAGATCGATGATCTGTGAACAGAAGAGCAGGTTGCGTTTGAGGTTAGACGCATCTACCAGCAACAAAATGATATCGGGCTGCACTTCTTCATCCTGTTTGAGCAGCACTTTATAGGTTACCCATTCATCGGCCCGCCTGGGATAGAGGCTATACGTGCCCGGTAGATCCACAATGCTGGCCTGGGTTTGATCGTCCAGCGATAGCCGGCCACTTTTTTTATCGACGGTAACACCGGGGAAATTGCCCACTTTCTGGTGCAAACCCGTAAGCGCATTGAACAGCGAGCTCTTGCCGCTGTTGGGGTTACCAACCAGTGCTATATGAATGTCTTTTTCCGCCAATGCAGGGACTTCGTTAAGGGAAGCGCAAAAATACCTAAAGCCTTCGGCATTGATTTACGAGAAAGGTAAATGTTTAGACGCTTTGGGAACCAGCAGCGGTTCAAGGCCCGACTCCTGTTGTGTCACTCACTGCAACGGTAGCAAAAGGCCCGGCCGATCCCCTAACCAGGCCTATCTTTGAAGAATGGCATTCGCAAAACGACTGAGTCCGGAACAGGCCCTGCAAAAAGCCAGGCATTATTGCGCCTACCAGGAGCGGTCGCACAGCGAAACCAGGGAAAAACTTTATAGCCTGGGACTGTACAAGCGCGATGTAGAGCAGTGCCTCACGCAACTCATCGAAGACGGCTACCTCAACGAAGAACGTTTTGCCTGCCAGTTTGCCGGCGGTAAATTCCGGATGAAACACTGGGGAAAGGTTAAAATTCAATATGAACTCAAGCAAAAACAGGTCAGTTCCTATTGCATCAAAAAAGCCATGAAAGAAATTCCGGAAGAAGACTACCAAAAGACTTTAGAAAAACTGGCGACAGATCGCTGGGAAAGTCTGAAAGGCGAAGGCAATCGTTTTACGAAACTGCGCAAGACACAAGACTATCTTCTTCAAAAGGGCTATGAACTGGACCTGGTAAAGAAAGTGATGGCAACACTCTAATGTTTCAGTATGTTCAGCAAGCAGGAGGCCGCGAGGCTACAACAACAATTCTGGGAGCGATTCGGGAAATACATGGCGCCCGTTCCCTCTGCCAGTGAAACACCTGTGAATTGGATTAACTACCGCACCGGCATCAAAGACCTGTACTTCCGCACACAAGCGAATCGAACCGGCGCCAGCATTGCGATCGTAATCGCCCACAGCGATCCGGAAAGGCGACTGAATTTTTACAGGCGCTTTGAAGCACTCAGGACCTTACTTGAATCAGAACTGGAAGAAACCTGGCAATGGCGGGAATCTTTTGCCGATGAAGAGGGCAAAATGAGCAGCCGCATCTATACAGAATTCAAAGAAGTAAATGTGCTGCTGGAAAAAGATTGGCCCGCGATCATCTCTTTTTTTAAACCCCGCCTCCAGGCCCTCGACCGATTCTGGTACCAGTCACGCGATATATTTGATGCGACCAGAGCATAACATCTGTCCCTCGATAATACAACCCACTAACGGTTATGGTCCGAAGGCCGCCAACTAACGTCTATCGACTGAGGACTATCGACTAAGGACTATGGACTATCGACTAAGGACTACGGACTAAAGACTATTCATAAACGTCCTTCCTGATATTTTTTCCCCGCGTACCCCTCCACCTCTCGCGGAAACTTGTTCTCGCTTCCAGTGGCACAAAGCCCGGCTTTACCGCCAGCATCGAATCAATCACCGGGTCAATCATCTGTGGTTCTAATTTTTTTAGTGTATCGATCACAAAAGGTATCTCATCTATGGGCGAAGGGAAGTATTTCCGGCAAAAGCCGCGCAGTAGTTTTGTTTGAAATGGGTCGGAAGCCAGCGCCATCGTTTCAAAACCGAGTTTTTTGCCCAGCTTATAACTGTAGTAAACATTTTCCGTGCTGTGCTCTGCCAGCGTATCGGCAAAAACATGATCTGCGGGCACACCCAATGCCACAGCATGCAGGGCCATGATCGCTCCCTCATAGAACCTGCTGTGCACAGCGTTGCCCGAAAAAATGATATTTTTTGCAATGCCATGATCATAGAGGTATTTGGCCCAATATACCCTGGCTTTCATGATGCGGTCCCATTGACCGTTGTTGTAGGGTATGCCCGGCACGATGATCGCATCATATTGTTTTCCCTCTGCTGCATGCAATAATTTCTTTTGCATTCGCCCGGAAAAAGAACATCCGCCGGCGATGACACCGATGAAAAGGAGGAAGCAGGTATAAAGGCGATGCATACGCGAAAGCTTGTGCTTAAAGTTATCCAATGTTCAGCACTGGCGAATATTTGTTTTGCTGCGCCATTTGAAGGCAAACAAATAACTTTATGTACCATGCCAGGTTTATTGACGATAACACTTATTCAAACGGAATTGCACTGGGAGAACAAATCCGCCAATCTTTCGATGCTGGAAGAGAAGATCCGTGCCATCAAAGAACCGACCCAACTCGTCATTCTCCCCGAGATGTTCAGCACCGGCTTTTCCATGCAACCGGGCAAGCTTGCCGAAAGCATGGATGGACCTTCCGTACAATGGATGGGTAAGATGGCGGCGGAAAAGAAGATCGTGCTGACAGGTAGTGTAATAATTGAAGAAGAAGGAAAATATTACAACCGGCTTATCTGGATGTTGCCGAACGGTCAATTCGGTCATTATGATAAGCGTCATCTGTTTGCGTTTGCAGGGGAGGACAAGTTTTATGCAGCAGGCAGCAAGCGATTGATTGCATCCGTAAACGGCTGGCGCATCAACCTGCAGGTTTGTTATGATCTCCGTTTCCCGGTCTGGGCCCGGCAGGCGCCGCGTGCAGAAGACAAAACACCTGAATATGATTTACTATTGTATGTAGCCAACTGGCCCGAACGCCGCAACCACGCCTGGAAGACATTATTGCAGGCACGTGCCATCGAAAACCAATGCTATGTGGCCGGCGTGAACCGCATCGGCAATGATGGGAATGGTATCTATCATTCCGGCGACAGTATGCTGGTTGATCCACTAGGTGAAGTACGTTACACCAAAGCCCATGACGCCGACATCCATACGATTACACTGCAAAAATCAAAACTTGATGAGGTAAGGAACCGATTTCCTTTTTGGAAAGATTCGGATTTATTTTCAATTCAGTAAAATGACTTTCCCTTTGCGCTAAATATTTATGTGCTGCCAAAAAACCACTTTGATGTATAAGATTATTAGCCTCTTACCTATACTGGCATTTGTCAATACCGCTTTTTCACAGTCCCTAAGCGATAGCCTTTTTGAAACAGGAAAAGCGTATTATAGAAAGGATGATTTTCCCCATGCAGGAAGGGATTTCATGCTGGCAGCGGATGCAGCAGGCAATAAAATTAAAAAACAGGAATATTATTTCTATTCGGCTGCTGCATTCGCGGGTGCAAAAGACAGCGCAGGAACCCTTGCAAGCCTATCAAAGGCCATTTTTGAGTGTGGATTTAACGACACGCGTGCCTTAGACAACGAGGAACTATTTGGTTTTTTGTATAAATCGGCAAGCTGGAAGAAATTGATCAAAGGGATAAAACCCACCTACCATTTAAGTCCGGACAAGGCTCGATTTTATGATACTGATGTGCGCCATTTCTGGGAAAGTTTTGATATGGTTCAAAAAGATACCGCACATGCCGAATCAATTTACCGGCACCATTATATTGATAACGGAACACTGGCGCTGCAGGATTATTTTGTAAACAAGATGGGCGGCAATATGTATTCCTTTGCCTACACGCACGGTCTGAAAAACAAGTTCTACAAGAGTATTCGATCCAATACATTGAAAGCGCTGGACTATTCAGCATACTATCGAAAGTCATACCGCAGGCTTAAAGAAATATTTCCTGAAGCCTTGTTTCCTGACCTCTATTTTGTCATCGGCAAGCTTAATTCCGCGGGTACATCGGGAAGTAATGGTTTGATTCTCGCAATTGACCAAATTTGTCAGAGCCCTTCAACGGATGTTTCTGAACTGGAATCATGGGAAAGGCACTTTCTATCGCCGTTTTCGAATCTGCCGGCAACGGTCGCACACGAACTTATCCATTTCCAGCAGTCAGGCATGGCCGCAGATACCACACTACTGAAAGCAGCTATACTCGAAGGAATGGCGGATTTTATCGGCGAACTGATTTCCGGGCATACCGCAAATGAACGGTTACAACAATTTGCGAAAGGCCGCGAAAAGGTTATTTGGGAAAAGTTCAGGGCTGAGATGCTGCTCGACAGAGCCGCTCACTGGGTGGGAAACGGAGATGAAGACAGGCCCGAGTGGCCTTCTGATCTCGGCTATTGGGTCGGCTATGAAATTTGTAAGTCATACTATCAAAACGCTGTCGACAAAAAGAAAGCTATCAGGGAAATGCTGCATATCAAAGACTATCGGCAGTTCCTGGCAGATAGTAAATTCGAAGCGCGTGCACTGAAATGGTAACGCTGAGTTTTACCGCTGGCTATGCCACGTGCGGCGGCTTATTAACAACCTCACCATGCTTTTGCTTCAACAAATTCACCATATCGCGATCATCTGCAGCAACTATGCAGTGTCAAAAAAATTCTATACCGAAACCCTTGGTTTGACGATTGTCCAGGAAACTTATCGTGCAGAAAGGGAATCCTATAAACTTGATCTGAAAGTCGGCGATCAATACCAGATCGAATTGTTTTCCTTTCCATCGCCACCAGCACGTCCCGGCTGGCCCGAAGCCTGCGGTTTACGACACCTCGCTTTTTCGGTTGATGATCTTGATACCTCTATTGCACACCTGCAACAAAAAGGCGTGGCCACAGAGCCTGTGCGTGTCGATGAACTGACTGGAAAGCGATTCACGTTTTTCCAGGATCCGGACGGACTTCCGCTGGAGCTCTATGAAGCGGAATGAACATTTCTGATTTTTAGATTTATTTATGGCTGAACTCATGGCGGTGTCGCTAAAATCTGATCTGCTCATCGCTGCTGTTGTATCGATCGGAAGGATGGGCAGATAGCCGATTGTTTATTTTGATTTTTTAATTTTTACTTTTGAGTGCGCTGTCTAAGTACTGGGTACTAAGTACTAAGTTCCCACAATGTTTACAAACACTTCTCCCATGCTCGCCTATACCAATGCCCGCATCTTCACCGGAAACGAATTGCTCGACGGATTTGCAGTGACTACTGTCGATGGAAAGGTCGATTCGATTGTACGCATCGCTGATCTGCCAGCGGGAATTTCAATGATTGACCTGGGCGGACATTTCCTCGCACCGGCATTCATCGATATCCAGATCTACGGCGGCAATGGAAAACTGTTTTCCGAAGATCTCACGCCCGCGGCGATTGCTGCCTGTTATGATTATTGCCGGGCCGGTGGTGCCGTGCAATTTTACATCACACTTGCTACGAATTCAATGGAAGTATTCATGAAAGGGATCGATGCGGTACGCGCTTATTGGGAACAGGGAGGGAGAGGCCTGGGTGGTCTGCATCTTGAAGGTCCCTACCTCAACCCGGCAAAAAAGGGAGCACACCTGGAACAATTTATCAAAATGCCTACCGTACAGGAAGTAAAGCAATTGCTTCACTACGGCAAGGGTATTATAAAAATTATAACCATCGCACCCGAACAGTGCGATGACGCCGTAATACAATTATTACTCGACAGCGGCATTCTTGTTAGTGCTGGTCACAGCGATGCTACTTACGCACAGGCCATTCATGCCTTCGACCGGGGCATTCCGGCCGCAACGCACTTATACAATGCAATGAGCAGCCTGCAACACCGCGCACCAGGCGTTGTAGGTGCAGTCTTCAACCATCCAACGGTGCGAAGCAGCATCGTGCCCGATGGGATCCATGTTGATTTTGCCGCGGTAAAAATTGCCAAGAAGATAATGGGAGAAAGGCTCTTTTTTATTACCGACGCGGTCACCCCCACAGCTTCCGGTGCATACCCGCATGTATTCAAGGGCGATCGCTATACGATGCCCGATGGAACTTTATCGGGCTCTGCATTAACGATGATGAAGGGCGTAGAAAATCTGGTTACTAAAGCTGGTATTGAAATGGGTGAAGCCCTACGCATGGCATCACTCTACCCTGCGCAGGTTACCCGTACCGACTCAACATATGGCAAGATCGCCAAAGGTTATGCGGCTTCGTTTGTGGTGTTCAATGATGAATTTGAAGTAGTCGAAACAATTTTTGAATAGTACCCTACTACCGTCATGCCTGCGCAGGCAGGCATCTTTCCGTGAACATGAATTGAATACTGATCCGACGCTTATGCAATTGTGTGCAGACATCTTATCAGGAGACCCCTGCCTGCGCAGGGGTGACGTTCATTAAATCGCTTGCTTCACGTAACGACTTACAACTTATTACTTAATACTCCCCTACCTCCCTCCGGATGCAATTCCTTCTAAGTAACCCGCAAAATTCTTAATGACACCGGCATCCACATCCGCCTGCTCCTGTGCTTCCTTCCAGTTTCTTTGTTCCAGTGCTTCACGAATGCCGGGCAATGTTTTTACACCGTAGCCGGTATAAAAGCCGGGTGCATAAATGCTGTGACGATACCAGCCACGACGCGGCAATCCTTTTTCGGTAAGCAGTTGTTGCTCGGCCTGGTATAGTTTTTTGTTGACGTCGTTCTTTTGTGCATCGCTCAGTTTACCGGAAGATAACAGCTCGCCAAGGTGTTTGGTTGCTTTTTCAAATTCGCTCATAGCGTTCTGTAGTGCTGCGAAATTGAGATAAGGAACTTCATCTTTGATCGCCGGTGCCGCTTCGTTTTTCGTTTGATCGGCACCGTAAGCATATCTTTTTTCTTTGATGATCTGGTTTTCTACCAGGGTTGCTTCGCGCATATCAGCCGCGAGTGCGACTACTTCGCCTGCGTAGCCATTAATGGTTTTGTACAAGGCCTTAAAGTCGAACGGCAGCAGATTTGCGTCTGCCATCCGCATGGTGGTGCGCCCGGCGAGCTGGGCCAGTGTTACGCCATAACGGAAACCTGGATCTTTGAACACAGCATAATCGTGGTAAGAATCATAAATGGAATGGTACTCACCCCCGGGGTCTTCTCCGCCAAAGCCGAGGTTGAAGGAAGGAATGCCAAGGTGCTGGATAAACGGACTGTAATCCGAACCGGAACCAAGCGCACCGATGTTAATTGTTTTCTTATTCAGCAGTTCCTTTTTAGCACTGGTACTGGCCGCATCCAGGATCTGCCGATCAATCTTTCGGTCGAGTACGCTGATGCCGGTCTGCGGATCCTTTACATCAGCGGCTACTTCATTCATGAAGGGTTCCAGCGCATGGGAGCCTTCTGCACCGAGATAGCCACGACCGTTACCATCCGAGTTTATGTACACCACTAATTTTTCCTGCAACTCTTTGGCGTGTTGTTCTACCCATTCCGTCGAGCCAAGTAATCCCGGCTCTTCACCATCCCAGGCAGCATACACGATTGTCCGGCGGGGTTTCCAACCCGATTTTACGAGTTCTCCTACCGCACGTGCTTCTTCCATCATCGCTGCGAGTCCGCTCAACGGATCGCCCGCGCCATTTACCCAGCCATCGTGGTGATTGCCACGCATCACCCATTCATCGGGCAGTTCAGCGCCTTTGATCTTCGCAATAACATCATAGGCTGGTTTTAGATCCCAGCTAAAAGAAAGTTTCAGGTGCACCTTTGTCTTCCCCGGCCCGATATGATACGTAAATGGCAGTGCACCCCGCCAGGCCTCGGGCGCAACAGGGCCTTCGAGTGACTTTAGCAAGGGTTGTGCATCGTGGTAGCTGATCGGCAGCACCGGTATTTTCAAAAGATTGGTAGCTTCCAGCCGGTCCAGTCGTTTCGCATCTGCTGTAGCACCGATATTGGGTGTCAGCGGATCGCCGGGATAGATGGGCATGTCCATAACGGATCCTCTTTGTGCACCCCATTCATTTTTAAAAGCTCCTTTTGGATACACATCACCCTGGTAATACCCATCGTCTTTGGGATCTGAATATATGATACAACCAATCGCACCGTGTTCCTGTGCCACTTTTGGTTTGATACCTCTCCAGGAGCGACCATATTTAGCGATGACAATTTTTCCTTTTACATCAATGCCAAGGCGTTCGAGCTGTTCATAGTCGGCCGGCACCCCATAATTGACAAACACCAGTTCGCCAGTCACATCGCCGTCGGCGCTCCAGGCATTGTAGATGGGCAATTGTTCTGATTGCTGATTAGAGGTAGGATCTTCTTTGAGCGCAGGTTCAGCGAGTATCGCTTTGTATTTTACCGGGTCCGTCATTTCCAGCACCCGTTCTTTGGGTGTAGGGAACAAGACCATAAAGGTTTCGATCGAGGCATCGTAACCCCAGCTTTTGAACTGGTTGAGAATATAGTCGGCCACAGCTTTTCCACCGGGCGATCCGATATGGTGCGGGCGGGCAGACATCGTTTTCAGGTATTCATCTACGTTAGAAGCTTTGAGCATGCCATCAAACTGTTTTTCGATGGCTGTCTGCTTTGCGGAGGCAGACTCAGTAAATCCCATCAGCGGCTTTGTTTGTGCACTGAGCTGGCCAGCCATGCCAAGGAGGCCGGCTATTGCGATCCATTTTCTCATGATTTATTCATTATTGTGTTCGGAATGCGGGTATGGCCTAAGTTAGGGAATAAGAGGCGGTAAAATTCAAAATTAAAAATGCAAAATGGACTGGCTATCCGGCAGGGACGCGGAGACACCGCCTTTGGGATGGCTATAAATCCAGAAATCAGGAAATCCGCATGCTCGCAGTTAATGCGCTTCCAGCCAGTTGACTCCCGAACCCAACTCTGCATTTGCAGGAACAGCGTTCGGTAATGGCAACGCTGTCTGCATACAATCCAGGATAATGGGCTTGATCTGCTCCAGCTCATCGCGATGTGCGTCGAAGACCAATTCATCGTGCACCTGCAACAGCATTTTGGAACGAAAGCCATGTTTTTTGAATGCCTGGTGGATCTTGATCATGGCCAGTTTGATCATATCGGCGGCCGTTCCCTGGATGGGTGAGTTGATGGCGTTTCGCTCGGCAAAACCCCGTACGGTAAAGTTCGCTGAATTAATATCGCGCAACCAGCGTTTGCGTCCCATCAATGTTTCCACATAACCATGCTCCTTGGCGAAGTTGATGGTATCATCCATATACTTTTGGATATTGGGGAACTGCTTTTTGTAGTTGTCGATGATTTCTTTTGCTTCGGTTCTGCTGATGCCCAGGTTATCGGCGAGGCCAAAGGCACCTTGTCCGTAGATGATGCCAAAGTTCACGCTCTTGGCTTTGTAGCGCATTTCCTTGGTAACATCTTTCTCCTCTACCCCGAAAACCTTGGCCGCTGTCGCCGTGTGAATGTCTTTGCCGGTTGTAAAAGCATGACACATGTTCTCATCACTGCTGATGGCGGCTACGATCCTGAGTTCTATCTGCGAATAGTCGGCCGATACCAGCACGTGGTCTGCGTCGCGCGGGATAAAGGCCTTGCGTATCTCTCGACCGCGTTCCGTGCGAATGGGTATGTTCTGCAGGTTGGGGTTATTGCTCGACAAACGGCCGGTTACGGCAACCGCCTGTGCATACGAGGTATGTACACGACCCGTTTTTCGGTTTATCATCAGCGGGAGCGCATCTACATAAGTCGATTTAAGTTTTGTAAGTTCCCTGTAGGCCAAAATGTCTTTTACAATCGTGCTTTGAGCGGCGAGCTTCGACAACACATCTTCGCCCGTTGCATATTGCCCGGTCTTGGTTTTTTTTGCCTTGGGATCCAGTTTAAGTTTTTCAAACAACACTTCTCCCAATTGTTTCGGCGAACCCAGGTTAAAGCGGACACCTGCCTGGCTGTAAACATTTTCTTCCGCCTGTTTGGCTTCTTTTTCGAGCTGACCAGAGTATTCCTTCAAAAAATCTGTATCGATCCGGATGCCTTCAAATTCCATATCGGTCAGCACCCGCACTAGCGGATTCTCTACCTCGTTGAATACTTTCTCCACCGATTTCTGTTTCAGCAATGGCGTAAACACCTGTTTCAGCTGCAGCGTGATGTCAGCATCTTCAGCTGCATATTCTTTTATCTTCTCCAATTCCACATCCCGCATATTACCCTGGCCCTTTCCTTTTTTGCCAATCAGTTCTTCGATATGCACCGGTTCGTAGCCAAGGTATTGAGCGCTGAGTAAGTCCATACCGCGTTTGCCATCCGGCTCAATCACATAGTGGGCCAGCATGGTATCAAACATCGCCCCCTTCAATTCATAGCCATACCATTTCAACACGAGTAAATCGTACTTGAGGTTTTGGCCTACCCAGGTAATCGTTGGTTTTTCAAACAGGGGCGCGAATGCTTTGAGCAGTTTTGCAGTGGCGGCCTGGTCGGGCGGACAAGGAACATACCATCCCCTGCCTTTTTCACAGGAGAAACTCATACCTACCATCTCTACATCGTTTGGATCGATACCGGTGGTTTCGGTATCGAAACAAATCTCCGTTTGTTGCAACAACAGTTTTACCAGGTCAGCTATGGCCTTATCACCCTGCACCGATTCGTATTGGTGGGGCGTG
>JAGWTK010000629.1 GCA_028876035.1 Bacteroidota bacterium | reverse complement strand
TTTTTGCAAATGGATGGAGCGGTAAAGATGGATTTCCAGCATTTGTCCGACAACAGCGAAAAACTATGGATACGAAAACTGCAAAGCCCGGATAAGGATAAACTCGATACTTTGTTCCGGCTGTTATGTTTTGCCAATGGACGTTTGTCCATCGTTTTTTGTAATCACCGGGAATCGGTTGAGCGCACCAGCAGTCTGCTGAAGGAAAAAGGCATTCAGAATGTATTTTACCATGGCGCCATGGAGCAACGCGAGCGCGAGACCGCCCTGTGCAAATTTGCCAACGGGAGTAGTCCAACCCTGGTAACAACCGACCTGGCGGCCCGGGGGCTCGATATTCCTAACATCCGGTACATCATCCATTATCACCTGCCTGCCACCGAAGAAGCGTTCACCCATCGCAATGGCCGAACGGCACGCATGCATGCCAGTGGTACAGTTGTATTGTTACTGGGGCCCGATGAGCGGATACCGTCCTATGTTGCAGAACCTCCTGAAGAAATTGAGCTGCCAGCGGATCTGGCGGTACCGGAAAAGCCCAAATGGACGACGCTCTTCATCGGGGCCGGCAAAAAGAACAAGATCAACAAGGTGGATATCGTTGGATTTTTGTCACAAAAAGGTGATCTCAAAAAAGAGGATATCGGCCTGGTAGAAGTAAAGGATTTTTTCTCATTCGCAGCGGTGCGAAAATCAAAAGCCGGACATACCCTGAAGTTAACAGAACAACAAAAGATAAAGGGGCAGAAAGTAAAAATCTCCTTCGCGAAATAAAAACCTGCTGCTTGCCTGTAACATGTTTTAGAAGGCTGCGTCTTATTTAGTGAAGCCGGTTAGCAAATGCAGCCGGGCACCATTAGAGAACAGTAAAACTTATGTTATGAAAGGCAAATACATCACACTGCAAATCCTGATAGCCGCCAAGAATCGCAGCAGCAAGAACAGCAGCAGGCTGGCTGCATAAAAAATACTCCTACGAACGGATATCTGCAACGGATTAAAAGTAAAGCCGCCCCGAAAGGCGGCTTTTTTATAGGCACCGGGGAAATGCCATCGTATCTTTCAAAGGCCTGGATGTATTAGTTAACAGGTTTCGGACAGTCTGTTCGACCATTGTCCGTTCCATGGAATCCGCGGAGTCTTCCAAGACCGACACTCACTGTTACGCCGGAAAAGTAATACCAGTCTTTTCTTTTGGGTCCACCCCTGATAGTACCGTCGGCCGGATAGGGTGTTCCATTTTTCAATTCAGCTCCGCGATACGCCATTTCAACTGCTTTAGCCCCCCTCGCCGCCAGCAAACTGGCCTGGTCAACATAAGTAGTACTCACATCATCCAGGTAATCCGTAAAGGTCTTCCGAATACCGATTTCATAGCTAAGTGTAACCCGCTCCGTTAGCCGCCAGCTGACACCGCCACCGAAGGGAATCGCAAATTGAGTGAGATGATAAGGTGATCGGTTATAACCCGCCAGCCCCTGCCCTTCTGTTCCCAGAGGCTGGAGGTAAACTTTGTTACCAGCGCTGTCGAATGCATAGGGATTGAAATGAAACACGGCAATGCCACCAAACGCATAAGGTACAATGCTGTGGAAATCGGGATTCAGCAGGTTGTACTGTAACAGCAGATTCAACTCGGTAATCTTCGAACTGAAGCTGAGATTACGCGCTTTTAAATCAGCCTGCCGGTTGTACCTGTCCGCTGCGCTGATGGTTGCATAAGAAAAATTGCTGCGGAGCGAAAAACGACTGCTCACATCGTAACGCATGCCAACAGACACCGCAGCTTTCGCCTGTTCGGTCGTAAACCGCTTTTCCTGCAGATCACCCTGGTAATTACTAAAACCACCAAATAAATCGAGATGCCATTTCTGTGCGCTCACTACTACAGATGAGGGAATAAGAATGCCCAGCAAAATAAACTTTCGCATGATTGTTTTTTGGGTAAATAAATGGCAAGGGAAAAAAGGGGGATTTTTCGAATGGGATACGGTGGGCGCGATCGGTAGAATAAGGTTACGAAGACCGGATAAAAACGGTTGGGGACTGTATTTTATTGAGAACGCTGCCTGAAGGAAATGTTAAAACAAATGTGCAAGTGTGCACATGTGTAAATGTGTAAATGAAATACTTCAAAAGATGTGGGGTTTTCTAAAGTAAATCAAGTGAAGTAACGTGAATGGAATGTTAAAGGGCTTGCGGGAACTGGTAAGAGGTAA
>JAGWTK010000094.1 GCA_028876035.1 Bacteroidota bacterium | reverse complement strand
AGGGTCATGAGCAGGAAGGCGCCATATACCCAATACCATCCGCTATACAAGATGCCGCTGTACGCCGAGCGGTAAATTGTGAGTGAGAGAATGATATCACTCACAAAAAGGGTGAGCAACGGAAACGTATAGGACCAGCTTTTCCTGCTGAAACAGGCGCCGCCCAAAATAGCCATCGCGCCTACGGGTGAAAAACTGCTAAGTGCATGGAACTGCGTGCTGGCATTAACCCCCAGCCGAATCATTGCTACCAGCACGATGAGCAGCATACCAAGCAGCGGTTTAATATTGTTTTTCTGTACTGTCATGTGTATTGATTGAATTGGTTAAAATGAAAGATTGATACCTGCCATGAAATTGAAACGCCTGCTATTGTACCCATACAATTCCTGGTAATCCTGGTTGGTAATATTCCGAAAATCTGCGAACAGGCGCATATTTTTTGTTGCCTGGTACGACGCATACGCATCTATGTTATAGTAAGCGGCCAATGTAACCGGTTCCGTTGCAAAACTATTGGGGTTGAAGTAAAGATCAGTGCGCTTATCCACCCAGCGAAAGCCCAGGCTCGCATACCATTTTTTACTGAGCTCATAACCAATGTTGGTATTGGCGGCATGCTTTGGCCGGCGATACAAGTTGTAGTAGCTGGTATCTTTCGACGTGCTGGCAGATACGGTGCGAAGCCTGCCATCTGTATACGTATAATTGGCCGTTATCCTCCAGTGGGTTGCAGGTACCAGTGTAGCTTCAAGTTCCAGTCCATGATCATCCTGGCGATCAGCATTGTTGTATCGTCCGTAAGGCGCAGTGAACAACGATGTAAATACAAGCAGATCTTTTACACGCCGGTTGAAAGCGGTCAGGCGAACGTTAATCGTATTCTTCAGGTTGAAATACTGCACACCGCCCTCGGCCGATAGTGAACGTTCGGGCTTGAGTGACGGGTTGCCATATTCGGAAGCAAGGTTGTACAGTGAAGGTGCGCGGAAACCGGTGGACAAGTTGGCAAATAATTTCCATTGCCGGTTCAGCAGGAATGATGGGTTCACCGACCAGGTGATGTTGGATCCAAATTGCGAGTGGTGCGTATAGCGACTCCCGAATTCGGCATTGAAGCCACGCAGGTTTTTCAAAAACAGGGATGCATAACCGCTGAATTGGGTAGCATGCAGGCTATCTGCTCCCAGGTCGCCATAAGTAGTGCTGATATTGGCCTTTTGTGAGCGGAGATCCGTTCCAACCAATAGTCCCACATGCTCCTGCAGGGAAAGATTGGTGAATGCTTCTCCAAACAGCATCTTGCCTTTGTACCGGCCATGGAAGGGATCGAAATCGTTCGGATCGGCAGGGATGTTCTTTTCATCGTCCAGCCGCCGGTCGATCGTATTCAATCCGAGGTTCACGTGGAGATCGCCAGCCGCGAATTTGTTGACGGAATTGATGACTAACTGCAGGTTTTTATTGTGCAGTGTATTGTTTTTATCGTCCTGGAAAGCACCGTCGTCTATGTCTGCCCGGTAGTCGTCGTACCGGAGGCTGCTGTTCAGTTGCCACTGCGATGCCGGTTTCAATCCGAGTTGAACGGACATGGCATCCTGTTTGAATCCATCGCGGTCGAAGGTGCCGCTATTATTTGGATCATGTGCCGAAGAAAATCCGTCGGAACGAATATGGCTGTACTGCGCGCGATAGTTGAGCATTCCGCTTGCACCGGCCAATCCGCCTGCAGCTTTCCAGGTACCGTAGCTGCCCGCGGCAAGATTGGCATTGGCACTGATTTTTTTTGTGGCAGCATTCCGCGTGATAATATTGATGACACCAGCGATGGCATCAGACCCGTACAATACAGATTGTGATCCTTTTAAAATTTCTACCCGTTCAATTTGATCAATCACGAGATGGTTGATATCAAACTCTGCGGTGATGCCGGATGCATCGTTGGCGGGAACGCCGTCGATAAGAATCAACGTGCTGGCGGTTCCTGCACCACGCATGTACAGCAACTGGTTGGTACCAAGCGGACCCTGTGCACCATTCACTACCAGGCCGGACTGTTCATTCAGCACCTGGGCGAGGGTGCGTCCGCTGTTGCACAACAACTGTTCGCGCGTGATAACGGTTAATACTTTGCCCGTACTGCTTTGCTTCTGCGGATACTTGTTGGCGGTAACGATGACTTCATCGAGTTGCCTGGTTTGGGCACTGTCCTGTGCGGAGAGCTGACTACTGACCATTGCAGCAGCCAACACAAAAAACATTTTCTTCATCGAAGAATTTTTTTGATGGCTGCTTCCGGAAATTTAAAAAGAAAGAAAATAAAAGAATGACCCGCATCCTTGAATCTCCATGCCTTTCACCCGAAAGCTGAATGTTGTTACACTTGCCCTGGCAGGTCTTCTGGCTCAATGCGGTTTTCAAAATACCTTCCCGTGGCGGACCACAGTGGTGTGAAGCGTTTGAAGAACGGGCGCCTTGCGGCACTGCATTTTACAGCTACGGGGATAGCTCCCGGGTTACACGGGATTCCCTTTTAATAACGCCTTAGCGTTAACCACGACGCAGCAAATGTAGGGCGTAAACCGGAGTAGCGAAATTGTTTTTGAGCTGGCTGGGTTCACCAGGCGGATTCTGTTCATTTGTTGTGGGAAAGAAAATAAGGCTATTTGCATTTCACCCATTGTATGGCGCACCCCGCGAAGAAATTTCTGCCGGCAGCGGCGTTATAATATCGTCCGGCGGCAGCATTGATATCATTCCCCAAACTATAGCGAATATCAAAAAGGTTGTCGCCACCGGCAAAAACATCCAGCAATAATTTTTTAATGGAAGTGCGGAATCCGGTGCGGATTCCCAATAACTGGTAAGAACCGGCAAAATCCGTATTTGCATCATTCATCGCAATCCGGTCGCTGTAATAATAACTAAGGTTGGTGTAGAAACCGCATTTGAACGAAACATCGGCCCCGGCACTAACCGTGTTTTTTGCTACACTGGGCATCTGTTTGCCTGAATAGTCTGCTGCCAGCTGCTTAAAGTCTTCGTACCGGAAATCGTTCCAGGTGTAATTAATCCACACGCGTGCCTGGCGAACAACCCGATGCGCTTCACTGAAAAGTTGATAAGCGAGTTGTGATTCCAGTCCTTTTTGTTTTGTTCCGCCTGCGTTTACATAATAATTGGCTGCATTTACCTGCTGTCTTTGTACAATCGCGTCCTCCAGGCGAAAATAAAATGCGTTCATTTCAAAATAAAGCCGGTTGTGCAACCAGTTCGCTTTGATGCCCGCTTCATAATTGACCCCTTTTTCAGCTTCCAGGCTCGTGCTGATTGTTCGGCTGGGTGGTAATACTTCCGCAATAGCCGGCGGCGAGAATCCTTTGGCGGCACTGGCATATAACCATACGCCTCCTTTTATTTTTTTCGAGACGGCGATTCTTGGTGCCAGCTGGTTGCTATAGGTTCTTTCCTGGATCTGCAGTGTAGGATCCGACAACCGCTGATCACTTACATGAAAGCGGTTCAGGCTCGCGCCTGCTGTGATGGACCAGTTGCCCGGCAGCTTAACATCTGCCTGCAGGAACACCTGGTAAATCCAGCTGTTGATATCATCATCGGTTTGCAAAGAATCGGGCCGGCCCTGTTTGTTTTTAAAATCTTTTGTATTAAAGAAGCCACGCTGTGCTTCTGCACCTGTTACCCAATCGACCGATACCCTGCCGGCTTGCTGGTGAAAATTAAATACGGTGCGTCCCCCCAGCTGCGGCTCCGATCTTTTTTCGTAGGTGCGGAAGGTGGGATTGGTGAATTGAACAAATGCACCGTACACCGTTGTCTTGTTGCTGAGGCGATCGCTGAATTTATATTGATGCGTAATGCCCGCGAGCACCATTTTCTGGTAGATGGCGGCCTGCACTTGTTCCGCGTCCGGGAATCCGCCAGCAGCCGGCCGGTAGGCTTTCGGATTGGCCAGGTATTCTTTGGCCGTAAGCGCTCCGGGCGTTTGGTAATACAAATCCCCATAAAGAAATTGGGTGCTCAACGATTGTTTATTATTCAGGTTGAACCGGGTTTCCCAGGTGCCGATATCCCTGCGCATCGCGGTATGCAGGCGGTAACCATCGCTGGTTTGATGTGAGTAGGTAAAACTGTTATGCGCAGCTTCACTGCCGGTGTTAATGGCAAGGTTCCACACTTGTGTATTGAAACTGCCGCCGGTGAAACCTGCACTGACGCCGGGTTGCCAGGGACCCGACTGGCTCTGTAACAACATCGCCCCGCCGGTGCCCGCACCATAAATACTGCCCGCCGGTCCTTTGATGATTTCCACGGACTGGATATTCGACAATGCGAGCTGGTTGAGATAGGTATTGCCGCCGGGATCGGTAAAGGGGATGTCATTCCAGTAGACTTTCACGTTTCTCACGCCAAAGGGTGACCGAAGTGTACTGCCGCGGATGTTCAGGCGGTAGCTGCCGGGTGAGCGTTCTTCCATCCGCACGCCCGTATTGTTGTTGATAGCAGGTAAAAGTGAAGTGTTCCCAAACCGGTTCAGTTGTGCCCGGTCTACCAGCACTACTGCGGCAGACACTTCTTTTAGCTGCTTATTTTGTTCGAAGGCCCGGACTGTTACTGTTTCCAGCATCCGGCTACTATCGTTAAGATGCACTGTGCTGTCCTGTCCACTGGCAGGATAAACCAGGATACCGGTAAACAACAGCAACAATAACCTCACCTGCATGAATAGCCATTTTGGTTGATTAAAGGTAGAACGTATTATTCATTATCTTCATTGCATGACCACTAAAGCGCGGCTGACCATTTTCGATTTCACCATGATCGTTGTTAGTCTCGTTATTGGCATGGGTATTTTCAGGGCACCCCTGAACGTTGCACAGGCGGTGCCGTCGGAAGCGGTTTTTTTCCTGGCCTGGCTGGCGGGTGGGCTGGTGGCCTGGTGCGGCGCACTCACTTATGCGGAGATCGGAAGCCGTCTTCCCGTTACCGGCGGTTATTACAAAGTATTCTCCTATGCCTACCATCCTTCGGTGGCCTTTGGCATTAATTGCGTAATACTGGTATCCAATGCAGCCTCACTCGCCGGTGTAGCGCTGGTAGGAGGCGAATATATAACGGGGATCCTTATCCCAAATTCAGGGGATGCCGTTTGGATG
Source organism: Bacteroidota bacterium (assembly GCA_028876035.1). Classification (GTDB taxonomy): domain Bacteria; phylum Bacteroidota; class Bacteroidia; order Chitinophagales; family Chitinophagaceae; genus JACMLD01. The sequence goes on along the minus strand of JAGWTK010000094.1, from coordinate 6,211 downwards.
AAAATACCAGCCAATGCTTCATTTGTACAGAATGTGCATGCGGCCATCGCCATCGCTGCCATTGTGATTTTTTACGGTGTAAACCTGCTCGGCCTTAAAATGAGCGCCCGCACACAGAACGTGCTGACAATCGTAAAGATTACGCTCATCCTCCTGCTGATAACGCCGGTATTCTTCGCCGCTCCACCACATGTCCTTTCATCAGCCACTGCGGTTGCTCCATCGACCATCGACTACATCAAGGCGTTTGGGATCGGATTGGTAGCAGTGAATTTTTCTTATGGCGGATACCAGCAAACTATCAACTTCGGCGCCGAGGTAGACAATGCCCGCCGGAATATTCCCAGGGGCATCTTCTTTGGGATCAGCATTATCATCCTGCTCTACCTTACGATCAATTATGCCTATGTGCGGGTGATTGGTTTCGATACACTGCACCAGGCACAAACAAAGAATATCGCCGCCATTATGGCCTCCAAAATATTTGGTGTAAATGCAGAACGAATCCTTTCTGTATTCCTTTTTCTCAGCGTACTCGCTTATGTAAACGTGTTGCTGATGAGCAATCCCCGGGTAATGTTTGCCATGAGCGAAGATGGAATCCTGCCCGCAATATTCCAGAAGCGCAATAGCCGCACCGATACCCTTACCATATCGCTCACTGTCTTTGCTGCACTTTGTATTTTGATCGTTTTCTGGGCAAAGGAATTTGACACCATCCTGAGCTTTTCGATTTTCCTGGACAGCTTTGGGATGGTCCTGTCGGCCGCCACGATATTTATATTGCGGAAAAGGGCAAAAGAAAATGAAGGCGCTATCTACACCATGAAGCTGTATCCCTGGCTGCCACTGCTGTTTATCGCGGCTTATGTTTTTGTGGCCATCAGTATTGCCGTCGATTACAGGAACAACAAGAATGCCGCGCTGGTAGGCAGTCTGGTTATGCTTGCATTTATAATTGTGTATTTTACCGTTAACCGCTTTAAAAAATCACGCGTATAAAAATGGACCTGTCCTATATCATCAACGAACTCGGAGAAGATCGCGATGCCTACTTCAATGCAGTGTCGCCGCCCATTGTACAAACCAGCAATTTTGCTTTTAAGAAAGTAGATGATTTGCGGCTTGCTTTCGAAGATGAGATGAGCGGCTACCTCTACAGCCGCGGACTCAATCCTACCGTCGATATACTGCGTAAAAAACTTGCTGCATTGGACGGTGCAGAAGACGCGCTGGTCTTTAACAGTGGTGCTTCCGCCATTTTCGCTGCCGTATTTGCGAATGTACAGTCGGGCGACCACATAGTCTCCGTCCGTCAGCCTTATACCTGGGCATGGAAGATGTTTGACAATATATTGCCAAGGTTTGGCGTAAGCACCAGTTATGTGGATGGCACCAACACAAAGAATTTTGAAGCAGCCCTCCGCCCAGATACAAAATTGATTTATCTCGAGTCGCCCAATAGTCTCACTTACGAATTACAGGATCTGGCTGCCATAGCAGCACTGGCAAAACCCCGGGGTATTGTTACCGTAATCGACAACAGTTACTGTACGCCTCTTTACCAGCGGCCGGTTGAACTGGGTATCGACCTCGCCATGCAAACGACTACAAAATACATTAATGGACACAGTGATACGGTAGGCGGCGTACTGAGCGGAACACATGCAATGATGAAGAAGATATTCGACAGCGAATACCTTAATATGGGCATTGGTACTTCACCTTTCAACGCCTGGCTGATGATCCGCGGGCTGCGTACGCTGCCTGCAAGGCTGGAGCGCATTACCGCTACGACCCGTCAGCTCCTGCAGTTTCTTCAGCAGCATCCTGCATTTGAAGAAGTGATTTTTCCCCTGGACCCTTCTTTTCCGCAATATGATCTTGCGCAGCGACAAATGTCGGGTGCATGCGGACTTGTAACGGTTGTTCTGAAAGCAAATACCCGGTCGGGGATTGTTACCTTCTGTGAATCGCTCCGTCATATACTCATGGCCGTGAGCTGGGGCGGTCATGAAAGCCTCGCGCTGCCCAAATGTGCATCGCTTACAGACGCACAATTTGATCCAGCGAACAGGGAACACCGCATGATCCGGTTTTATTTCGGCCTGGAAGAACCGGCCTACCTGGAAGCTGATATCCGGCAGGCATTGGCGAATGCGGGCCTTCACTAAAACACCAAGGGGCCAAACCCTTAATTTTGCGGCCTGTAAAAGAAATCAGACCGTTTATCACAAAACCGCTCTACAAGCATAGGCGCTAACTAAATTTACCGAATGAAACTAATGAGACCGCTCCTTAGCTACCTTATCCTCTTATCTGTTGGGCTGCCTGCGCTTGCACAGGAAAAATGGGGTTTGAAAAAGTGCGTGGAATACGCATGGGAACACAATGTGCTCGTAAAGCAGGCAGGCATTACTGCTTCTTTTGACTCCCTTACCCTGCGCCAGAACAGGCTTTCGCAATACCCATTTGCCAGCGGAAGCGCCAATACCGGTTTGCAGTTTGGACGATCCATTGATCCCACCACCAACCAGTTCACCAATACGCAGTTATTGTTCCAGCAATATAACTTTCAGACCAATATCACCATCTTCAACTGGAATAACATCCGTAACAATATACTGGCAGCGCGTTTTGGAGCGGAGGCTTCTAAAATGGACATTGAAAAAGCAAAGAATGATTTGGCCCTCAATGTTGCTACCAATTACCTCCAGGCTTTGCTGGCCAGCGAACAGGTAAAAGTAGTAGAAGCACAGGTAGCACAAACGCAAAGCCAGCTGGCAGATACCCGGAAGCGCGTGGAAGCCGGCTCGCTGCCCGAATTGAATGCGGTGCAACTCGAAGCACAGCTTGCCACGGACAGTTCCTCACTGATTTCGGCAAAAGCCAATGCTATCCAAAGTGTGCTTGCATTAAAGGCCCAAATGTACCTCGATGCTGCGGAGCCATTTGAACTGGATGCGCCGCCGGTAGACATGATTCCGGTGGATCCGATCGCTGAGCTGCAACCCGATTATGTATATGCTACCGCCCTGAAATCACAACCAGCACAGAAATCAAACGAACTGCGCATCAAGTCCCTGGAAGCCGCTTCCAAAGCCAGCCGTGCACTGATGTATCCCACGATCGGGGCTTTTGGCGGACTGAATACCCGATTCTCCAATCCGTTTAAAGAAGTAACGGGTGCTACGTTGAATGGCTATTTTCCCACGACGGGTGCCATTACTACCATAAACGGAGTCAATTATCCCGTTTTATCTCCCAATTATACATTCCAGCAAAGCGGTAAGTCATTTGGCGGACTTTGGGGTGGATGGGGCAATCAATTGAGCAATAACTTTTCACAAAACATCGGGCTGACCATCAATATACCCATCTTCAACAGCGGTTCTGCACGCATCAACTATGAGAAATCCAAACTTAACCTGACCAATGCAAAAGTGAGCCGCGAACAAATTGACCAAACACTTAAGCAAAACATCTACCAGGCATATAACAATGCAACGGCTGCCCTTCAAAAATTCAACGCAAACCAGGTAACTGTAAATTCAACACAGAAGGCCTACGATTTTGCCAACAAGCGTTATAATCTCGGCTTGCTGGGAACGTATGACCTGATCATCAGCCAAACAAATTATACGAAAGCGAAATTGGACCTGGTGAACGCGCACTACGATTATGTATTTAAAATGAAAGTGCTGGAATACTATAAAGGCCTCGGTCTTCGCCTGCAATAAAGGAAACCCAAGAAACCATCATTAACACCACTGTAATAGTTTTCTCATGAGCAAAAAATTAATCTGGATACTGGTTGGACTGGCCGCTTTCATTGTCATTCTTATTGTGGCGCAGAAAGCCGGTGTCTTTGGCAAAGATGAAGGCACTAAGGTAACGGCCGAAAAAGTCCAGAAAAGAACCATCATAGAAACAGTAACGGCCAGCGGAAAAGTGTACCCTGAAATTGAAGTAAAAGTAAGCCCCGATATCTCCGGTGAGATCGTAGAACTGAACGTTGCAGAAGGTGACAGTGTTCGCCGCGGACAGGTCCTGGCACGTATCTATGCCGATATCTACGCAACACAGCGCGACCAGGCGGCTGCAGCGGTGAACCAGCAGCAGGCGCAGGTCTCCAACAGTACCGCGGCGTTGGACGCATTGAAAGCGGCCATGGATCTTTCTGAGAAAACCTACCAGCGCCAGAAACAACTGGCCGACGAAAAAGTGATTTCAAAAGCCGAGTTTGAACAGGCTGAAAGCAACTACCTGACTGCAAAGGCAAATTACAATGCCGCGGTGCAGGGCATCAGGGGCGGACAAGCAGGTGTTCAAAATGCAGCTGCTAACCTCAGTCGTGCTAACAAAGACCTGGGACGCACGGTTATCACTGCGCCGATGGATGGTGTGATTTCATTGCTGAGCGTAAAAAAAGGCGAACGTGTAGCGGGTAACAGCTTCAATGTAGGTACGGAAATGATGCGGGTTGCCGATATGAGCAAAATCGAAATCAGGGTGGATGTAGGCGAAAACGATATTCCGAAAGTTCACCTGGGCGATTCTGCACTCATTGAAGTAGATGCTTACAACAAACGCAAATTCCGCGGCGTTGTTACGCAAATTGCCAGCAGCAACAAGGGCGCGGCCAACCAGTCACTCGCAAGCTCCACTACTTCTACCGATGTTACCAATTACGAAGTGCGGGTACGCATTTTACCGGAATCGTACAAAGATCTGATTGATCCGAATAAACCCAAAGCATTCCCTTTCCGGCCCGGTATGAGCGCCAGTGCTGATATACAAACCAAAGTACACGAAAACCGGCTTTCTGTTCCCATCAATGCTGTTACAACACGTGAAAAGGGAACCGACAAAGTGGTGAACGCAAACAAAGATCAGGGTAACAATAACAACGGTAACGGCGGAGATGATAATAATGCAGACAACAACAATCAGAAATCGGCGGTTACCGATCTGGACGAAGTGGTATTCGTGCTGCAGCCCGATAATAAAGTGAAAAAAGTGGTGGTAAAAACGGATATCCAGGATATCAACAACATTGAAATCCTGAGCGGGTTAAAAGAAGGTGAAACGGTGATCACCGGTCCTTATGGCACTGTGAGCAAACTGCTGAAAGATGGCATGCTCGTGAAAGTGGTGGACAAAGACAAACTCTTCGATACAAAGAAGTAAGCGAATAGCGGCAATCCTGGCGCAGTTCGTATTCATAAAAGGTTTAAGGCTATCTTAGCACTTAAACCTTTTTTTATTGCAGCTGCTATGGGCGAAGAATGGTTTTACCTTTTTACTTTTGACTTTTGAATTGATGACGCATGTTCAAATTTGGCGTAATAGGAGGTGGTAGCTGGGCGACCGCGCTGGTTAAAATACTTACCGATAACCAGCACCCGGTGCAATGGTGGGTGCGCAATCCGCAAACCGTCCTGCACCTGCAGCAACGGCACCACAATCCGCATTACCTGAGCGCTGTTTATTTTGATACGCGGTTGCTTACCATCAGCAGCGGAATCGAAGAAGTGTTCGCGGCTTCAGATTGCCTGGTTGTCGCAATGCCGTCAGCCTATATTACGGCTTCGCTCAACCCGCTTCCTGCCGGAAGTTTCGACGGGAAAATGGTGATATCGGCGGTAAAGGGGATTCTCCCTGAGCAAAATTTGTTGCTCAACGATTACCTTTCTCAACGTTTTTCGCTTAGCCCCCACCGTTATTTCACCGTAATGGGTCCCTGCCATGCGGAGGAAGTGGCGGCAGAGAAACTGTCTTACCTGACTTTTTCCGGAACGAACCCGCAGGTGCTGGCGCCACTGGCCGCTTGTTTCAAAACCAGCTACCTCAACACAGTTTGCAATAATGACGTATACGGAGTTCAATATGCTGCTATTCTCAAAAACATCTATGCCCTGGGTGCAGGTATCGCGCATGGTCTTGAATACGGCGATAATTTCCTGAGTGTACTTATCGCCAACTGTGCCGACGAAATGGCCGGTTTTCTCCGCAAAGCAGGCAGCTCACCGGGCGAACCAGGCGTCCATCAGGGCGATGGGCCTGGTCCAAAATCAACCAACTACGCAGCTTCTGTGTACCTCGGGGATCTGCTGGTTACCTGTTATTCACTCTATAGCCGCAACCGTACATTCGGGAATATGATTGGCAAAGGCTATTCCGTAAAAAGCGCCCTGCTTGAAATGAACAT
>JAGWTK010000093.1 GCA_028876035.1 Bacteroidota bacterium | reverse complement strand
GCGGGTTGCACAGGTGCTGCAGCGACAGGCTCTTTTACAATGCTGTTTTCCCTCGTAAATGCAAAGTGTTGCTGGGGTGGTTCCTTGCGGAAAAACCGGTCATAAGGTTGTTCTTCTACCGCGGGCGCATAGGCTTTGAATGCAGGAATTTCGCTTGGATAGCGCCATCCCGCACTGCGACCTTCTACCCAAATAAGATCGTAAGGTTTAAAACCCTGGGCGATCATCTCTTCTTCCGAAAAGGGACCGGTTTCTTTGTTGTTTCGAAGTAAACGGTAGAGGCTCATACCTGCTCAGGTTGAATTGAGTGACAAACACAGTATAAAAGTTTGTCTTAAAGGGCAAGATTGGCTAGGGGGTTTTCCGGTAGGACCTTGTGTTCAAAGTTAGTGTTATGCGAATACTGCGCCAAAACTGGTGAACAAAAAGTTATAATGAAAATGAGGGTATTTCGGGGTTGATTTTGGTGCCGGCAGAACTGTCCACATTAGTGGAAAAAACCTGCTTCAAAACCCCTGTTTTTGGCAGGTAATCCGCCTCAAAACAGATAGATTTGCAGGCCTTATGGCCCGGCCGTTCCAACGCCCGGAAACAACTGTAAAAGAAGGAACAACACACCATGGACGAGAACTTGTTACCGCAGGAGACACAGGACAGCAACCGCATTATTCCGGTGAACATCGAAGAGCAGATGAAGACTGCTTATATCGACTATTCAATGAGTGTTATCATTGGCCGGGCACTCCCCGATGTAAGGGATGGTTTGAAGCCCGTACACCGCCGGGTTTTGTTTGCCATGAACGAATTGGGCAACACCAGCAATAAGCCCTATAAAAAATCTGCCCGTATCGTGGGGGAGGTGATTGGTAAATACCACCCGCACGGCGATAAATCGATTTACGATACCATGGTGCGCCTGGGCCAGGAATGGAACATGCGCTACACGCTGGTCGACGGCCAGGGTAACTTTGGTTCACAGGACGGTGATATGCCCGCAGCCATGCGTTACACCGAAGCCCGTTTGCACCGGATGGGCGAGGCGATGCTGGAAGATATCGAAAAGGAAACCGTCGATTTCCAGCTGAATTTCGACGATTCACTGCAGGAACCAACGGTATTGCCTGCGCGCATTCCGCAATTACTGCTCAACGGTGCATCGGGCATCGCCGTGGGTATGGCCACCAACATGATGCCCCACAACCTCACGGAAGTGGTAGACGGATGCATAGCGTATATCCGCAACAAAGACATCAGCATCGACGAACTGATGCAGTACGTAAAAGCGCCGGACTTTCCTACCGGCGGTATCATTTACGGAATGGAAGGGGTGAAAGCAGGTATGCACCTGGGACGCGGAAGGGTAGTGCTGAGGGGTAAACTGCACGTAGATACCAAATCCAGCGGCCGGGAAAGCATCATCATTACCGAAGTACCCTACCAGGTGAACCGCGACGCACTCTGTGATCGCATCGGTCAGCTGGTAAATGAAAAAGTGATTGAAGGCATCGCGCATGTCAACAACGAGTCCAACAAAAAGGAAGGTACCCGCATTGTCATCGATCTCAAACGCGATGCGATTGCAAACGTAGTCATCAACCAGCTCTATAAATATTCTGAACTCCAGACTTCTTACGGTATCAACAACGTTGCCCTCGTAAAAGGACGCCCCAAAACACTTAGCCTGAAGGAACTGATCAGCGAATTTGTGGATTTCCGGATGGAAGTGGTAACCCGCCGGGCAACCTTCGAACTGAAGGAAGCACGCAAAAAAGCGCATATCCTGCAAGGTTATCTTATCGCATTGGATCACCTCGATGAAGTAATCGCCCTGATTCGCGCATCGGCCACGCCCGATGCTGCAAAAGAAGGTTTGGTGAATGCAGGCTGGGGGCTCGACGAAATCCAGGCAAAAGCCATCCTGGAACTGCGTTTACAGCGGCTTACCGGTATGGAACGCGATAAAATCAAAGCAGAGTATGAAGACCTGCAGCGCCTGATCGCTTCACTCGAAGAACTCCTCGGCAGTGAATCGCTTCGCTACGATCTTATTGTGAAGGAACTGGAAGAAATCAAAGCAAAATTTGGCGATGAAAGGAAAACGGAAATAACCTACCTCGACGATGAAGTAAGGATCAAAGATCTTATCAAAGAAGAGGATGTGGTAATTACTATTTCGCATTTGGGGTATATTAAACGGACCTCGGCCAGCGAATACCGCGCGCAGCGCAGAGGCGGCCGCGGTGTATTGGGCGGCAAAACAAGGGAGGAAGATTATATCGAGCACCTGTTCGTTGCGTCTACCCACCACACCATGCTATTCTTTACGCAAAAAGGACGCTGCTACTGGCTCAACGTATATGAGATCCCGGAGGGTGAAAAAACCAGCAAGGGCAGGGCCATCCAAAACCTTATTCAGCTTTCACCGGATGATAAAGTGCGCGCCATCCTGGATGTAAACGACCTTAAAAACACCGATTTTGTAAATAGTCATAATATTGTGCTCTGCACCCGCAAGGGCATCATCAAAAAAACCCTCCTTGAAGAATTCAGCCGTCCCCGCCAATCGGGCGTAAATGCCATCACCGTAGTAGAAGGTGACGAGTTGCTGGAAGCAAAACTTACCGACGGAAACTGTGAAATCCTGATGGCCGTAAAAAGTGGTCGCGCTATCCGCTTCCCCGAAGAAAAAGTGCGTCCAACCGGTCGTGGCGCCATTGGTGTGGCAGGAATTGAAGTAGACGATGCCAGTGATGAAGTGGTTGGTCTGATTTGTGTAAGTAAAGGAAACCAGGAAAAGACAGTGCTCGTGGTGAGCGAAAAAGGTTTCGGGAAACGAACACCGATCGAAGAATACCGCATCACGAACCGCGGTGGTAAGGGCGTAAAGACAATCAACGTTACCGAAAAAACCGGTTCATTGGTGGGAATACTGGACGTTCATTCAAAAGAAGACCTGATGATTACATGCAAGAGCGGGGTTACCATCCGGATGCCGGTGCAGGGAATCAGTGAACAGGGAAGGGCAACCCAGGGTGTAAAACTCATCAGGGTAGATGAGGGAGATGAAATTGCGGCGATCACCCAACTGGATGAGCTCGGCGAAACGGTAGCGCAGCCCGGTGCAACCGACAATGAAACGTTAAATGAAACCCCGGGTACAACCGATAATGGTCAGGTTTCATCTGAAGAGGCAGGCGATGCCAGTCCTGAAACAACAGAATAAAAGGTACACTATAACAGCCATGCACCAGCGCACTGCTGCTGAATGGATAACACAATAAAATATACATATGAAAAAGTTGCTCCTTACTACCTTGATTGCCGCCGGTTCACTGGGAATGATGGCCCAGAAAGTCGATAAGGCGAAAGACCTCCTCGGTAAAAACAAGATTGCTGAAGCAAAAACCGAAATTGACGCTGTGCTGGCAGATGCCAAAAACCAGAAAACACCGGACGCCTGGTACTGGAAGGGGAAAGTGTACGCAGCAATTTCTGCCGACAATGCACTGTCTTCTCAAACCCCCGACGCAGCTGCACAGGCTTTTGAAGCATTCAAAAAATACGTGGAGCTGGACGACAAACACATAGCGCTTACCCTGGAGAATTATAAACCAATTGCGGATATGTACCAGGCCTGGTTCAAAAAAGGCGCTGCACAATACCAGGAAAATAAATTCGCTGATGCTTTCGGGTCTTTCAAAAATACACTCGAGATCAGCGACTATATGTCTTCAAAAGGCTGGGCAAACGTAAAACTCGATACAACTGTAGTGCTGTATACGGGTATCTCTGCCGAAAAAGCCAATAAGCGCGATGACGCTGCTATCTACTACGCACGGCTCGCTGATGCCAAAGTAAATGGCGAAAACATGTCGGAGATTTATAAATGGCTGGCAGATTATTACGCGAAGAAAGAAGACCGTACCAGTTCGGTAAAATACCTGAATCTCGGTAAGGAACTCTATCCCAAAGACAGCTTCTGGGAAGAATACGAAATGCAGATGATCCGCGACAGCGGCGATAAAAAAGCGCTGTTTGATAAATATGAGAGCATGATTGCTAAAGACCCTTCGGATTACATGACGCTTTATAATTACTCTGTAGAATTGTACCAAACCGCTTACGACACTGCCATCTCAAAACGCCCGGCCAATTCAGAAGAGCTGATCAATAAAGTGGAAGCCAACATGAAAAAAGTAGTGGAACTGAAGCCAGACTACCAGAATGCCTACCTGGTACTCGGACAAATCGCTTTCAACAAAGGAGTTGACCTGACGGCTGAATCGAAAAAGATCCGTCCCCAGGGAAATATAAAATTGAAACCTGAAGAATTGAAGAAAAAAGATGATCTGCGCAACCTCGCCAACAAGCGTTTCGATGAGGCAGTTCCCTATTTTGAAAAGATCGACGAGTTGTTGGGTTCGAAAGGAAAACTGAAAATGGATGAAAAGAAAGCGCTGAAAGATGCTTATGATCTTTTGATCACGATTTATGATAATCGCGGTAACAAAGACAAAGTAAAAGTGTGGGAAGACAAATTCAACAATGTGGAGAAAGTACACTAAGGTTTATACAACTTTATTATGAATAGAAAAGGGCGGCCCAGGCTGCCTTTTTTTTACAACAGAACGTTAAAACCGTATCGCCCCTTTGCCTGGAATTGATGGCCATGATAACTTCGCAGGATGCGGGCGGTTGCATTGCTTTTATTGCTTTCCTATTGCTGTGTTGCCCTGGGCAATGCGGTTGCATCGCCATTACCAGGTTGCTTTCATGCTACTGTATCGGCTTACGATGACACAGCGACCGACAGCAAAGATTGCCATTGCGGGAACGGGACTGCTGTTAAGGCAGAACATATGGCGGGCAAGACAAGATCGATCGTGCCAGCCCTTGTTCAAGCCCAATCGCACCTGCGAACCGATGGTTTTCTGCCTGTTCATTTGACCGGCAATAAAAAGCCCGCAGGCACCCCCTTCTATACAACAGCCTCCATTCCACGCTGTGTTCTTTACTGCATTTTTCGTCTGTAAGCATTCCGTTCTGCAAGTCCAAGGTCAGCGCGCTTCGCTGACGCCAATCACTATTCACATCAAATAAGTAAAACAGAACATCATGCTACGCGTAACTTTTTTTGCATTGACGATAATAATCCTGGGTTCATTTCAGTGTGCAGTTGGCCAGGCCAGTGATAAAACCAAAAGGAATTTTGGAATCAAAGAAAGAAGTATGGAACTACATGCCTGCAGCGACGCAGCAAAGTCCATTGAGAGAAAGGCGCTGTCGTACAAAGGCATCAAAAAGGCAGTATGGAACCCGCAGACACATGTCCTCATGGTACAATACGATGTATTTCACACTGCGTATGCCGACTCATTGCAGCAGCAATTGCCGCTGCTGTGGGCCGATTGCGGTCATCACATCGCCAGCAGCGGGAACGGGAGGGGAGTCGTATGTTCCTGTCGCTAGCAGGCGCCTGTTTCTTCGTTCAGTACACCAATCGTTTTTTCGAAAAGCGTTTGTGCTTCAGCGGGAGATTCGCCGATGCAAACCATCCCCATTTTTCCGTACTGGGAAAGCGCGCCGATCATGTGAAAGACCACGCCTTTCCGGGCGGCACCGTCGAAATGCAGACCATGAAGCATGGTGATCTCCATCAGGTCATGGGGAGTTAACCCGCGGTAAGCACTGTGCTGAATATTATCGGAGGCATAATAATACAGGGGTTTGCCGCTGTGGGTGGTAAACAGTCCGGATTCAGGATCGTACCGGCCATCGGTGAGGTATTGAAGCATGAGATAGGGGTGGGTAGTACCCCCTTTGCGCAGATTGATTTCGATCGCATAATGCTGCCAGCGTTCATTTTCTTTCACGGAAATGAAATCAACGCTGAACCGGCCCAGCACACCCCTGCCTTTTAAAACCGTTGCGAGTTGGCCAGCCATTGCTGCAATCTCACGGCTGTATGCAGGATCTGCAGGAAATTTCGCACCCATAAAAACCTGGCCGTCCGGTCCGCCCAATAACTGATCATGGGTAGAGATGATATCAATTTCGCCCAATGGATTGATCCTGCACTGGACGGAAGGCGATGCCTTGGCACTACCTTCTATAAATGCTTCGGCGATGCCGCCCATTTCGGCAAACTTGGAAAGAAAGGCGCTGGCACTAAGTCCCGCTGCCACCGGTTCAATTTTGTTTTCGATGTGTTCATGGATCCAATCGAACAGGGCGCGCTTTTCCAGCTTTTCCGGGAAGCGTAGAACGGCATTGCCATCGCCCGAAAATCCTTCATTCAGTTTCAGTATCACTTTGCGCAAATGCGGATACATGTCTTTCAGCGCTGCCACCGCATGCACGATATCCATTTTACTATGCATATCACCAGCCCCTGGCGGCATGGGCAACCCGGCTTCGAGAAATACGCGCCGGCTGCCACTCTTGCTCCCGAGCCAGCAAAGCGAGGGGTCACAAGCGTAAATGGGCAGCCCTAGTGCCACTGCCAGTGCGCGTTCAAACGGGGTAGTATTGAAACAGGCGATATGAGCCGATTCACCAGCAGGTATACTGTCGCGGATGCGGCGGATAAGCCTGGGACGGGCCAGTATTTTTTCGGTTAGGGATACCAGTGAGTTGTCGTAACAGCTGAGCAAAGTGAGCCGGTTGCGGGCATGGATGCCTGTTATACCCGGTAAAAGGTGGAGGTAATAATCAATGATGACTGGATCAACAGGCAGGCTGCTTATATAAATGATTTTTGTACGTGGCATCCGCAGCAACAGTAGCAGGCAAAGCAGGCGCTCTTCGTAAAACGCCGCACCCGGAATGGCTTCAAGCACCTGCTGATCCAGGGAAAGACTGGGCACCACTACCACTGTTTTGGGTGCCAGGTGATCCGGGAAAACCGAACGAAACTGGTCGGCAAGTCCGGCCTGTAACAATGCAAATTGCTTTTGTTCCCGGACAGCGGATGATTCATCGGTTTCGAACGCCGGGGAAATAGGGTTAGCGTCGTATGGTGTTTGGCTGGTCATCATCAAGTGCCAGCAGAAGGTAAACCAATTTCCTGAAACAGGCACCCGGACGGCGCTGAGCAGTATCAGCAGATGGCTTGCCCGCCATCATTGTTTGGTTCGGAATTTCTTTAACTTTTTTTTGGCAAATAGTAAAGAAATCCTAATTTGGACAAACGATTGCACAACCATACGACTGCATTGCCATTGCGGACAACTATACAAATGATTGCGAGCGAACTGAAGCTCACGCCGGCGACCGTTTCGCGTGCGCTGAACAATCATCCCCGCATCAGTGCAGAAACCAAGCAACTGGTAAATGAAACGGCAGAACGCCTTCAATACAAACGCAACCGCATAGCCCTCTCTCTCCGCACCGGAAAATCACACACTATCGGCGTCATTCTTCCCAGCATCAGCATGAACTTTTTTGGCTCCATCGTGCACGGGATAGAGTTGCTGGCCAGCGAATACGGCTACCATACTTTGATTTACCAGTCGGAGGAAACCACCGACCTCGAAATAAAGGCCATCGAAGCATTCATGGGGGCAAGGGTAGATGGTATTCTTGCATCATTGGCAAAGGGCACTACGGATTTCAGCCATTACGTCGATCTCCAGAAAAAGCATATTCCCCTTGTGCTGTTCGACCGTTCCAATGATTCATTGCACATCCCGTCTGTCGTAATTGACGACCGTAAGGGGGGCTATCTCGCTACAAAACATTTGATCGACCAGGGATATCGCGCTATCGCTCACCTTGCCGGACCGGGCCATTTCCAAACTTTCCGCAACCGGCTGGAAGGATACAAAGATGCATTGAGGGAAAGCGAACTCCCTTTCTCTTCAGATTATGTATTTACCGGCGACCTGAGTATCGCCAGTGGACGCGATGCAGCAGATTATTTCCTTGGGCTTCATCAGCCGCCGGATGCCGTATTCGCCGTTGAAGACTTTTCCGCACTGGGACTGGTAAAACGCTGCAAAGAACGCGGCATACAGATCCCCGAAGAAATGGGCATCATAGGTTTTGCCAACGAAGGCTTCGACGAACACATTACACCTACCTTATCCTCGATGGATCAGCAAACGGTACAAATGGGCCGCGAAGCCTTTAAGATGCTGCTAACGCTTATCGAAAACCGAAAAGCCGACCATCATCCGGAACTACCCAAAATAATTCTCGACCCCGTCCCCGTATTCCGGGAATCCTCCACCAGGATGAAAACAAACCTGTCAACCGCACCGAATCATCCAACAAGAACGAAAGCAGTAACAGACCAAACAAACATTCATTCAATCTAAAACAAACCAAACGCTGTGAACTACTCTAATTACCTGAATGATGGATAAGTTGTAACGCTATGCAATCGTTTACACTTATCTATACAACCTTTTTTTGATCAACTGCTCAACTCAGATTATTTATGACAAAAACCATTACATCTGCCAGGAGAAAAACGGCAAGATTACTGGTTGCATTTTTCAGCACCTTGCTGGCCTCTGCTGTGTTCATGGGCGCTTTTGCCCAGGGAAATGTCACCGGCCGTGTAACGGATGAAAAAGGCGACGGTATCTCCAATGTCTCTGTAAGCGTGCAGGGAAAAAACAAGGGTACCATGACGAAAGCCGATGGTACTTTCAGTATTGCTGCCAACCAGGGCGAAACACTGGTATTCTCTGCCATCGGGTATAAAGCCTATACTGCTGTCGTAGGAAGCAGTGGTGTCGTAAACGCCAGTATGGCGGCCGATGCCTCTAATTTGTCCGACGTTGTGGTAGTAGGTTACGGTACCCAGAAGAAAGTAACCGTAACGGGTGCGGTGAGTGCAGTGAAAGGTGATGCGCTGGTGAAATCACCGGCCGTGGATCTTTCCAACTCATTGTCGGGCCGTTTACCCGGACTGGTCGTTATCCAGCAAAGTGGTGAACCCGGTTATGATGGTGCTACCATCAATATTCGTGGTATCAACACGCTGGGAAATAGTAGTCCGCTCGTGGTTATCGATGGTATTCCCGACCGGGATGGCGGTCTTGGACGTTTGAACCCGAAAGACGTTGAGTCTATTTCGGTACTGAAAGACGCTTCTGCCGCTATTTACGGTGCGCGTGCTGCCAACGGTGCTATCCTGATCACTACCAAAAAAGGAGCTAGCGGTAAACCAAAAGTTACCTATGACTTCAACCAGGGTTTTACGCAACCAGGCGTGGTTCCCAAAATGGCTAACGCCGTTGAGTATGCGAAAATCATGAATGAAATTCCTATCTACAAAACCATTCCCGTGGCTGAATGGGGTGCTGCCTGGACAGCTATCCAGAAAACAGGTACCTATACATCGCCCACCCCCGGCGTAAGTCCGCTCAATGCGAACTACAGTCCGGATGCCGTAAAAAAATACGGCGACGGCTCCGATCCCTGGGGTTACCCCAATACAGATTGGTTCGGCGATGCGTTCCGTACCTGGGCTCCCCAGTCGAGACATAACCTGCAAATCAGCGGTGGTAATGAAAACATCCGCTATTTCACTTCCCTGGGTTATGTTTACCAGGATGCCATCTACAAAAATTCAGCTACTTATTACAAGCAGTATAATTTCCGCACCAACGTACAGGCGAAGATCAATCCTTACATCACCACCAACCTGGGTATCATGGTTCGTCGTGAAGCAAGGCATTTCCCCACGGAAAGTGCCGGTTCGATCTTCCGTATGCTGATGCGCGGTCGTCCCACCGAACCCGAGGTTTGGCCCAACGGCAAACCCGGTCCGGATATCGAAAACGGCCAGAATCCCTACGTGATTACAACAAGTGCTACTGGTTACGACGACAATCCAACCGATTACACCCAGGCCAACGCTTCTGTTGATATCACGAATCCCTGGATCAGCGGTTTGAAGCTGACTTTATCCGCCGCGATTGATAAGAATTCACAAACGGATAAACTTTGGCAAACGCCCTGGATGCTGTATTACTGGGACAGGATCACCTATGAAGCAGATGGCAAAACACCTAAGCTCGTAGGTGCCGTTCGTTCCAACTATACGGATCCACGTCTCACCCAGCGCTATGGCTCGGTACTCAATACCAACCTGACTGCCTTGCTGAGTTATGATCATAAGTTTGGCGTTAACCACAACGTATCATTGCTGGCGGGTGTTACCAAGGAGCAATTCAAGGGCGATGGCTTTACCGCTTTCCGCCGGAATTATATCTCTGCTGCGGTGGACCAGTTGTTTGCAGGTGGTACTATTCAAACAGTTGACGGGGGTGCCTATGAAAGGGCCCGTTTGGGTTACTATGGCCGCGCCCAGTACAACTATAAAGAAAAATACCTTGCTGAGTTCATCTGGCGTTACGATGGTTCTTACATCTTCCCGCCTGCCCATCGTTTCGGTTTCTTCCCCGGACTCTTGCTGGGCTGGAACGTAACCAACGAGGATTTCTTCAAGGTTAAAAACATCAATTACCTCAAGCTGCGCGCGTCTTACGGGCAGATGGGTAATGACCAGGTATTCTTCAACGGCCAGCTCCAGGAGTACGCGTTCCTGTCTTTGCTGGGCTTCGGACAATACCCCATCGATGGCAACGTAGCCAAAACCCTTATGGAGCGATTGCTGGCTAACCCCAATTTTACCTGGGAGCGGGCCAACAACTACAACTTCGGTTTGGATGCGAGCCTTTTTGGCAACAAGGTTGACCTCACATTGGAGTACTTCTACAACAAACGCGACCAGATCCTGATCCAGAAAACCGGTTCTACACCGGCTTCTTCCGGTATTACCGATCTGCTACCCCCCGTAAATGCAGGAAGGGTAGACAACCGTGGCTTTGAATTTAGCGTAGCCTACAATGGCCGGGTTAATAAAGACCTGACCTTCAAAGCCGGCATCAACGGCGGCTATGCAAAAAACAAAGTAGTGTATATGGATGAAATACCAGGCGCACCCGACTACCAGCACCAGGAAGGAAAGCCGATTGGTTCCTACCTCGTGTACAAATCTGCCGGTGTTTTCCTGGACCAGGCCGATATTGCCAAAAACAAAATTGATTACAGTGGTGTAACGGGAACTTTAATTCCTGGTGATATGAAATTCGAAGACATCAATGGTGACGGAAAAATTACAGCAGATGACCAGGTTCGCCTGGACAAAAGCATCACGCCAACGTTTAACTATGGCGCCACGCTGGATATCCGTTACAAAAACTTCGACCTGAATATCCTGTTCCAGGGAGCTGCCGGTGCAGCACTGCGTATTCAAACAGAATCGGGTGATATTGGTAACTACCTGAAGTATTTCAACGACCATCGCTGGTCTATTGATCATCCCAGCAGCACTGATCCCAGACTGGCCAGCCGCGGCGATACTTATTTCACCGGTGGTAGCTATGGTAACAATAC